>JAUVSF010000729.1 GCA_030597245.1 Acidobacteriota bacterium | reverse complement strand
TGTCGAATTCCACCAGGAAGTCGAGATCCCGCGGGTCCTTTTCCTCTTCACGGGCAACCGACCCGAAAACATCCAATCGCTTTACTTCGAACTTCCTGCAGGCAGGCAGGACCAGCCTTTCGATTTCCTTGAGCTTCATATCTTTTCTGTTCTCCCTCGACTTGGCAGTAACATACTAGACATATCAAGCAGAATCAAGAGGTTAGGGAAAACATATCATAGTTCTTCTCTTCCACGGAGGACACCTTTCAAGTAACGGGGCTTCCGGGTTTCGTGTGGGTAAAATCATTGACCGAGTTGGACCCCAGGAGGATAGAGGTCTAAGCCACCGCAGTGAAAGTAGATGGCATTGCGGAAGCGCTGCCGGTTTCGGAAGCCCCGCGACATGTACTTGACCATTTGGATCTTTGCGTTGATTGACTCGGCTCCCGCGTTGGTGATGCGATGCTTGAAGTAGGTCTTGATGTTCGCCCAGTGGGCCTTGATCATGCGGGCTACACGCTTGATCGGTTCGAGACGACTGCGGATCGCCCAGTTATACCAGGCGCGGAAGTTCCTCTCCACAACGCCGAGGTAGCGGAGATCCCACAGGCACATCGCCGCTTCCTTCAGGGCCCAGGCCCGAGCCGTCTTCAACACACTCTCCCGCAAGGGGGCGAACTCACGCCAGGATTGCTGGGTGAAGTTTTCCGGATTGCGCAGCCACGAGAACTTGGTCTTCACGAGCCAAGGCTTCCCCTCTGCCAAGAGTTGCCGGTTCTCCTGCCGTCGGACCTTGTCCACGGCTTTGTTCAGATGCTGTGCCACATGGAACTTGTCGAAGACGATCTTGGAGTCGGCGTCCGGCAGATGAGCCCGTGTCGAACGGATGTAAGGATCCCACATGTCCATGGCGACCGCCTCGATGGAACCCAGGTGCTCGCGGGACAGGCCCTGCCAAAAGCTATCGAGACTCTCCCGCTTGCGGTCATCGGCAACGTGGAGAACCCGCATGCGCTCCAGGTCGGTGACCACGGAAACGTATTCATGCCGTCGCTGGAACGAAGTCTCGTCGACTCCCAGGTAACGTATGGTCTCGAGTTCGCGTCGTGCCAGACCTCGGCGAACAGCCCGTTTCTGGATGCCGGCAGCCTCGTCCCAGGACAGATGCAGACGCTCGGCCACCGCTGCCAGCGGCGCCTGTTTCATCCAGTCAATGGCCAAGGCCTCGAAGAGTGCCGTGAAGCGCGAGCCCTCCTCGGCCCATGGTACCCGCAACTGCCGGATGCCATGTCGCGGACAATTGAGGCGGGGGACCCGGGCGTGCAGCAGGGTGCGATACTGGAACGTATCCAGATGCCGCCAAACCCGTTCCCGGTGATCATGGATGGGGGCTCTCTCCAGGCAATCCGGGCACACCCAAAGCTGCTTCGGCGGCAAGGCCACCCAAACGTGCACGTCCCCCTCATCCAGCCTGAGTTCCACCTTCTCCACTCCCCAGGGGGAGGTCAAACCCAGCAGTTTCGCATAGAGAGTCTTTTCGTCCATGGGCAATCCTCCGTCGGCTATCTGTCCGACGAAAGGATACCACCAACTGCCTCAACCAATAAAACTGGCCACACGATAGCCGGAAGACCCATTAACTTAAAGATTTTTCAGCCCGGGTGACGAAAAAAGTCCCGGCTCGAGACGGGGATGATTCTAGTACAAGAAACAAAGGATTGGCGTGTTGAACCAAAGCGGTTGCTGCGGACTCACGGCCAAAAAAAAAAGGCTGAGGATCGTGTCCTCAGCCTTTTCGTCGAGACCCAAGAAGGGGGTACTGGAGCAACCGGGATTTACCCGCCTCCGCAATTATCGTAGTTCGCTGCGTAGAAATTGGAGAACCCATCCGCAGAGACTAGCATCCCGAAATCGTTCTCCCCGAAAACGATGTAGTGGACATTGTATTGGAGCTGAAAGACCGCGGGGTTGTCCTGCAAGAACTGGTTCAGCTCCGCTTTCTCTCTCACGGGGACCATTTCGGCTATGAAGCTCTCCTCCTGGCAGGAGCCGCCCGGTTCACAGGGCTCGAGGCCGACCGATTCCGTTATCGGAAGCACGTTCGAGGAGAGCAAGGGAGCGGTTCCCTGGGTCACGGCCGTATAGTGGATCTCGTAGCGAGTCAGATAGATCCAGCTGGCCGTCTGTTCCTCGGCGTTGGACAGGGGCCGATTCGTGAGCTTGATTTCCGCATCGTGGTCGGTGAACGGTTCCGGGTCCGG
>JAUVSF010000475.1 GCA_030597245.1 Acidobacteriota bacterium | reverse complement strand
GAGGAAGCGTTTCCGGCCTACCTCGACTCGTCGATAAGGAGCGTCTACGAAAGGGCCGGGGTCATTCGAACTCCGGACGAGTCTGTGGGGAGCCTGACACTGATCGGAACCGTCTCACCCGCCGGTGGCAACTTCGAAGAACCTGTCACGCAGGCGACTCTGGCTACGGTCAAGTGTTTCCTGGGGCTCTCTTCGGCTCGAGCCTACAAGCGCTACTACCCTGCCATCGATCCCCTGCTCTCCTGGTCTCGCTATCTGGATCAACTCGCAGCGTGGTTTGCTGACAACTTGGGTCCGGAATGGGTGGAGAACGTGAATGAACTCCGCGAACTGCTCTCGCAGGGAGATTCGATATACCAGATGATGCAGGTGACTGGAGAGGAAGGTATTACAGAGGAGGACTACGTTAAATGGCAGAAATCGGTGCTGTTAGATATGGTCTTCCTCCAGCAGGACGCTTTTGATTCGGTCGATGCTGCCGTCCCCAGAGAACGACAGATGGAGAGTTTTACCCTGCTCAAGGGACTCATTGACAGCGAGTTCGAATTTCAGGGTAAGGAGGAGGCAAGAACTTTCTTCACTCGATTGACCAACCTCTACAAGAATTGGAACTACAGTGCACCCGACTCTCCAGATTTCAACCGATACCGGCAAGAGATTATAGACCTGGCCGATCAATACCGCAGCGTCGAGACGGCAGACTTAGTACCGAACGATTAGGTGACGTTCCCTAGCCTATTCTTCCCAGTTTGCCTGCCGAGGTGTTGGAGGTGCTACACAGCGGGCAACTTCGCTGGTTACTTCGTCGGCATGCTTGGGTGTGTCGCGGGATTGGATTCTTCGTAACCACCAAAACACTAAGTCACTAAGAAGATGAGCTTTGCAGTAACCCTGGCCAGCTTGCTATTGGTGCTATCAAGTGCCCAAACCCCGAACGTCAAGGAGAAGTCTCTGAGGCAGCTCTTTGTAGTTGGAGGCAGCATTTCCATTCAATACGGCCCTTACCTCGAGGAGTACCTGGAAGGGGTACTGGCATACGACCGGAAAAGTGATGACGGGGGAGCACCGGCCGGGACCGGAGTTTACGAGGGTCCAAATGGAGGAGACTCGCGGTCGGTTGCTGGGTATCTGGAGTCAAGAGCACGTGACGGCTCCTTTAAACCTGACTACCTGTTAGTGAACTGCGGTCTACATGACATTCGGCGGAAGCTGGGCGAAGATCTTGCGTATCAGGTCAGCCCCGAAGATTACCGGGAGAATCTTGAGAGAATCTACACAGTTTCTCGGGAAATCGGAGCCCACTTAATCTGGGTCCGGACGACACCCGTGGTCGATTCAATCCACAATCAGCCCGATATGGAATTCCATCGTTATGCCGCTGATCAGGAAAAATACAACGCTATAGCAGACGAAGTTTTCAAAGGTAGAGACGTCCCGATTCTCGACCTTGACGGCTTCACCAGGAAACTTGGCACAGGTACTTTCATCGACCACGTGCATTTCAGCAAAGAGGTCCGAGCCTTGCAGGGTGCGTTCATAGCAGGTTTTCTATCCCTGCATGGCCAGGATCACTCAACTGGAGGGTCTGTTCCCAAATGGCAACCCGGTCAAATCCAAACTCAAAGCTCGAAATTCGAAACCAATCTCAACCTCGAATATCTGAGGACTGAAACAGACTCTCGCTGGCGAGCCTTACTGAGGCGAAACAGCGCTTCGCATGCTGACATTCCTGTGGCGAGGGATACCTCATGCTGTCAGAATGGGGACTCGATGATAATCGGGAGGGTTTTCAATGTGCCTCTTCGCCCAATTCGCTTTTCTCTACTGCACGGGCACGATCTTCGGGATGCTCATGTTATTGATGGCTGTGTCCCCAGCAAAGACGGAGGCGCCCATAGAGCTGATGGGACCATCGTCATGGCGGGTGACTTTCAGTCCTGAGACAGAGAACCTCGTTGCCCATCATAAAGAGACGGGAGCGCACATTGAGGGCGTACTCACTTTCGTCGTTTACAGAGATAGAGGCGAGCAGTCTTGGTCCATTGTGGGACCAAGGGACCCTGTCAGGAACAGACTTTCGCTGTTGGATGAGCGGGGCAACGTCCAGGGATACTTGACGTTCGGGGGATCAGGGGATCTTCTTGAGATTGCTGTCATTCATCGTTCAGCTCAGAACTATGACGGGGAACTCGCCTTTGTGGGGCAGGCCTCCCTTGCCGCGAAAACCTTTGCGTGCAGGACCGTTCCACCTTCAGAGAACGCTGTCCTTCAAATGGCATCGGGGCTGGTCGATAGCGGACTGAATGACTCTCTCTTCGACCTTAAAGAGGATGTGGCGCTGCGTTTCGCCGGCGAAGCGCTCTCTATAACAACAGCAGCCCAGCAGGGAGAACGGCCTGCTTTTAACGTGAAGATGAAGGCCGACCCGGCAGAACCTCGCCACAGTGTCCTCGCTTTCCAGGTGATACGCAACTATTACCGCGATCGCTGGGTCCCCTATTACAAGCCCATCAATAAGGCGCGTTGCCCTTCGCCCCCAACAGGATGGATGTCCTGGAACGTTTACTTCGACACAGCAGGGGAGAAAGAGAACCTGGAGGAAGCCAGAATCGGGGCCAAACATCTCCTGCCTTTCGGTTTGGAGATTTGGCACATTGAATCCTGGCAGGACAATTCAGACAAGTTGCCCGTGAGTCAGTTTCACAATCTGACCTTGCGGCCCAATCCGCGTCAGTTTCCAAGGGGAATGAAATGGCTGGCCGATCAGATTCGAGCACTGGGTTTCAAACCTGGCATTTGGACGGTCCCCTTCGGCACGGGAGATCATGCATTCTACGAGGCCCACAAAGAATGGTTCCTCCATCACCCTGATGGCAGTCCCATGGAAAACTGGTCAGGGCTGTACGTATTGGATCCTTCCCAGAAGGCTGTGCGCGATCATATCGAAGAGACGCACAGAATCATGTCACAGGATTGGGGCTATGCGTACTTCAAGATCGATGGGATGTCTGGACGCAGCGAAAGCTATTCGGCTCACTTCTATGAACGGGATGAGGTGCGCGCAGCCTTTCGGGATCCCTATGCGTCCCCTTTCCGATCCTGTTGTGAGGCCATCAGACGAGGCATTGGTCCCGATCGGGTCTGGTTGGCCTGTCAGGGACACTACTCAGGACCCGAAGTCGGATTGGCCGACGCTGGGCGATTGGGAGCAGATATTGTTCATCCCAATAAACCACCTGAATGGGGCAACTATCTCAATCAGGCCAGGACGACCCTCAATCAGCTCTTCGTGCATAACATCGTATGGTACGGAGATCCCGATACGCTCATGGTGGGAGAACGTGCTTCCCTTGATGTGGCGCGGCTGGCCACCGCGGTCGTTGGCTTAACGGGACAAATGATGTTCTCGGGAGACAAGCTTGCCCAACTCCCTCCTGAACGGATGCGATTGCTTCAACAGTGTCTTCCTGTCTGTGACATCCGTCCCCTCGATCTTTTTCCTATCTTTGAGATGCGTCCAGTATGGGATCTCAAAATCAGGCGTTCCTTCGGGGATTGGGATGTTTTGTCCGTCTTCAACTGGGATGAAAGAGAGGCACAGACAGAGCTGGCCTTTGCGTCATTGGGACTGAACAAAGATCAGGAGTACTTGGTCTACGATGGGTGGGCAGAGAAGTGTCTGGGAGGATACACAGGGGACTTCTCAACGACCGTATCTGGTCGATCGAATCGACTCTACTTCGTACACCCCAATCTCAATCGCCCCCAGTTCCTCGCCACGGATCGACATATCACGGGCGGAGGGACCAGCGTGAAAGCTCTGTCCTGGGATGAAGAGAACAAGCGTCTAACAGGCACGATCAACGTCGTCGCCGGCTATCCCTCAAAGATCACCATCGCAGTCCCCTCCAACTATGAGGTCAAGAACATTCAAGACCAGGAGCGACATGACATCCAGGCCTTGTCCCAGGATGATGCCACATTGAGTTTCCTCCTCCAACGCCCCACCTCAGGTCCCTTAGCCTGGCACATCGATTTCCTGGTCTCGACTCAATGAGGAACAAAACACACGAACTGGCCTTCCTCTGTCCCCTTTAACTGGGGTTCCGCTTCGCTCCACTCCAGGCCATACAAACATCAACTGCCAAAAAGCCGCTACTTCTGTCCCCGCTGTGGAAGTGAGATGGAAATCATCGCCTTCCTTGAGGAGTGGGCCGTC
>JAUVSF010000700.1 GCA_030597245.1 Acidobacteriota bacterium | reverse complement strand
TTTCGAAATCGGCAGGAAGTTCGAGAGATTGCGTGCCGGATGAATGAACTAGGCTATCCGGGGCTCTTACTCGACTTTCGCAATCACGGAAAGAGCGGCAAGGGAAGCACGACACTCGGCCGGTTGGAGCGCCTGGACGTTCTGGGAGCCATCGACTTTCTCAGAGAAGCTCATGGAGCCGACCGGGTCTTCTTACTGGGAATCTCGATGGGGGCAGTCTCCTCTATCCTGGCTGCGCGTGAGAATCCGGGTTCAGTTGCAGGCATTATCGCAGACAGTCCTTTTGACACATTACAGAACACCGTATCTCAACACGTCTGGCTCCTGCTTCGACTGCCTCGCTTTCCATTCTCCAATCTCTTTATTTGGAATCTGGAGAGACTTGGCGAATTCTCAGGGGCGGATCTGGACACCGTCAAGGCTTTGAAATCTCTGGGCAATGTGCCTGTTCTTCTGGTTTACGGACAAGACGACCAGCGGATGCCCGAGGCGGTGGCCACCCGGCTCTTCGATGCCGCTGCGAGTCCGAATAAGGAACTGCTCATCGTGCCGGATGCCGGGCACGGCCGAGCCTTCAGAACCGACCCAGACAGGTACATCGAAACAGTGGCTGACTTTGTCTCGAGGTTCTGATTGGGGTCTTGAGGGAGGTAATCGGTTATCGGTGATCGGGGGAACGACGAACGACGTTAGAGATCGTCGCTTCTCCAGGGTGACATGATCTTGGTGCTCTTGGTGTCTTGGTCGTAAATCCCCGATCACCGATCACAGATTACCAATCACCCTTTGCGGTTTGCCTTTTCCCATTTGACACTTGACATTTGTCATTTGACATTCGACGTTTCCTGCTCGGTCACAGGCGGAACGCCTATGTTCCCCCGTTCTCCATTCGACATTTGTCATTTGTCATTTGACATTCCCTAGAGTTGCTCCGCCAGATCCTCACTCCCCCAGACAGCTTCAAGGTCTCCTGTGAGCACCACCGCTGACTTTCGGTGCTCGGGTGGACAGAGCAAATGGAGGTACAGGAAGGCGGGAACATTGAACCGGTTGCCCACCAGATCAAGAAGTTGAGCCTTGTTTCCGGCCTTCCACGCTGCAGCAACTTGCAAGAATGATCTTGCCGAGCGGTAAGCCGAACTTACCATCAAGCGCTCCTCTCTGGTTCTCCCGGCCACCGGATATCGAGAGGAGAGATGTCCCTGGACCGGATCTACGTCAAAACATTCCCGTACCCTGGGGTAGTCGATCCAATCTCTCCAAAAGGTCTTCTTGCCGTATCTTTCGGGCTCTGATAACGAGAATGATCTAACCAGTGCGTCCCATCGCTGGGAGTCATCTGCTCGGATGACCCTGTCAAGCCCTCTCAAGGTGAATGCAGTGACCCAGGTAGCACGAATGCGGCGAGGGAACTCTTGGGCCGCAGGCAGCGTAAATCGGGGAATGCTTCCGGTTTTGAGGGCTGTCTTCAGAAACTCGGCAAGTTGGCTTCGACTCATTTCCCCTTCGCGGCCGCAGCCCCAAAGCAGGTCCTCCTCCTGGATCTCCCCTTCAATGACATGCCAGATCAGCTTCAGAAACTGAATCTCGCTCCATCTGTGTCCGCGTTCTTCTCGAGTGACAGACTCTTCGATGAGAACGTTACCAAGTGGGTCCACCTCAACGACATAGCCTTTCCTTTGCTCCGTGGTTCGTCCCAGATGCAGCCTGTCGAAGAAGTTAAGCATGACGTTGAAACGGCGTCCCTCGATCTTTTCCAGTCGACTGCGTATCCTGATTCCCTTGCGGGGTCTGACCAGTCCTCCTCCGAGAAGCCGTTTGTAATCTGCGAGAAAGTCCTGCTTGGCGGGACTCTTCCACTCAGCCTGAATCAACCATTTGAGGCGTTTCCAGCGCTGATAATCGAGAGCCAGGGCGATTTCTATTCGCTTGGCCAGAGCCTGTTCGAGTCTTTGATTCAAAGGCTCCAACAGTGGTCGGACCAAGCGTTTCGAGGCCCTGACCGCCACTCGGTCCTTAAATGTCACTCTGGCTTTGAACCCAGTCTTGTACTGTAGCCCGCGCTCCTCCCGCAAGGAGTACTTAACTCGGTTGCCGCGTCTGGATAACCGTATTGCAAAATTTCCGGACTTTGAGACCTGCAAGTCTGCACCGGCCCTGGCTCCAAGGCTTAGAGCACCCGTTGCCTGCAGCAGTTTCTCCGGGGTCCCAATTCCCCAACCCCGAACAGCACTCCAGCTCAGGCCCAAAGAGAATCGAACTTTGCCCCTCCAGGTCCAGTGGACAACCTGACCATCAGGCATGGACCAGACACTTTCCGGCTCGAACGGACTAGGACACAGTTTCCAAGCTTTGAGAAGACTGGTCTTGAGGCTTTCGCCCCGCTCAAACAGCACGACCCAGGACTGGCTCATCCGCGAGCCTCCGTCCACCTTGAAAAGCAGGTCCGCCGGCCCGAGGGTGCCCTCCCCACTCATCGATACTTCGACAGTCCACTGAACCGCAAAGTGTTC
>JAUVSF010000277.1 GCA_030597245.1 Acidobacteriota bacterium | reverse complement strand
ATCAACCGGACAGAGCATTCCACAAGGTTCCTGCTCCTCAATGGCGATTCGTTTCCTGGCAAACTGGGACACGATGCAGGAAGAGCACTCTTCCGTTATCATGCCTGCTTGTTCGTAGTCTGAAACTACGTGGGCAGCTGTTCGCACCATCTGGCCGTGATTCTTGTACGGTCCTCCAGTTGAGACAGCGTTTTGCGCATCCAGTTGTGCCCCACGACATCCGGCGGCTCCGACGTCAGCAGCGCAAGTGTCCTGCATGGTGCAGAAGTAGCCTTCAGGGCAAAAGCTGTCATCCGGCTCATCCAAACAGGTGTCATTTTCCTCGTCGCAGATGGCGTTGCGGACCACACAGACTTCGACACTTGGTGGACATGCACTCACAGCAACGCAGTTTCCTCCGTCACAAGTCTCCGTCCCGGTACAGAAGAGCCCGTCGTCGCAATCTGCGTCCGTTACACACTCCGGTGGCGGAACCGCAAGTGCTATTCCAAAGCTAAGAATGAACAGTGAAAAAAGAACTATCCGGATGCATCTCATTTTGGTCCTCCTTTGAGGTGAATTCTCTGTCCTGAAACAGTGGGTCTTGGGACACTCGACTATTAGAGATCCCGTTTATCCAAAAGTCAACATGTCGAGTGAATAAAAATGGAAGAAAGATCAATGACCGCGTCACGCCTGGGCAATGTTCTCTGTAAACTGGCAGTGGAGATCGTCGAGCCTTTGGCGAAGAAGAGGGTTCCCTAAGGCAGATTATTGCGGGACTTCGGTACATCCCAGACGAGGATCATTTTCCTGAATGGAGTAGCGGCTGACATCGCATAGGGTATTGAACATTCTCCATGAAATTCTCTGGAATAATGTGATGTCGCCTCGCGCAGGGACGCAGCCTGACGCTCGTACAGTCGGGGCATGATGCCACGTGACCGAAGAGTCCTGTCTAAGGGTTCTCCAGCAGCCAGGCACGTCTGCAGGTGCCGTCTGGGTGACGCCTTTGTGGCCCCATTTACCGCCTCTACATCGGCGTTTTTGGGGGTAACAATAGATCCTGAATATACCAGAGATTTAGCCCACTGATCCAACCGATGTATCACCCTGTTATCTCCGCAACTCATTGAATTATCGGACACTTATCTCTTGTGTTCAAGCAGGGGTGTCCTGTAGATAGGAATCACTGGACAACTTCGATCGGAATCAGTGGACAACATGGCCCGGAATACGCACTTGCGCTCGGGTCGCCAGAGCCGGCCAAGGAAGTTCACCGCAGGAAGTGGCTGTAAGTGGTTGAAAAACGGTTATGAGGAGAAGGTGCCAAGTCGAATTCACCCCGTTATCGACAGAAACGCACAGATTCAGCCGCCCAGGAATCTTACGGAGGGTGGATCTGCGAGATTCATGTGGTCCCGCGGGGCGGGACTCGAATCTGGGTTGCGTTACCAACCCAGGGCTGGCCCTCCTTCGTCGGGCACTCGCCCTGGGCTCTGCGCATATCGTCCCGCGGGGCGGGACTGGGAACTGGCATCCTCCTTCGCTCTCCGAGCTATGGAGGACAGGTCGGCCATTTGTCATTTGTCACTTGCAACTTGCCACTTGTCACTTGTCACTTGTCACTTGTCACTTGTCCCTGGTACCGGGTACTTCAACGGACTCAGGAACCTCTACAGCGCGAATGCCTCGATTGCGTTGTTGATATCATACTAATGTGTATAATACTGATCAGTAAAATACTTATTAGCATAATCCGAGGTGAAGATGAATCCATTCAGATATGGCCAAGTTGTCAGTGATCAGGAGTTTTGCCCAAGACCGGGCATGGTCAGACAGCTCAAAGCTGCTATTCAATCGGGCCAGAACGTCGTTCTACAGGGGGAGCGGAGAATCGGGAAGACATCTCTCATCCATGAAACCGTTAGAAGGATGAAACGTTACCGGATGCTGTACGTGGATTTGTTGGAGATCAAGACAACCGAAGATCTCTGCAAACGCATGGTTAATGCAATCGTATCGCTCGAACGAAGAACCGGTTTTCTCGAGAATATCCTTCAAACCATCTCTCAACTCCGCCCGGTGTTGTCAATCGAACCGACGACTGGCCAGTTGTCGGTGACTCTGGATGCCGGTTTGAAACTTCAACCAGACTCAATCGATGGACTGCTTGACCTCGTCGTTGAAATTGGAAAGCGTAAACCTCTGGTTGTCACCTTTGATGAGTTTCAGGATATCCTCAACCTGTCCGAAGCCACAGAATCCCTGGCTGCGCTCCGAAGTAAGATTCAATTCCATACAAATATCCCTTATCTATTTGCAGGAAGTGTCCGCAACCAGATGAGCCGGATCTTCACTAATCCTGAGAGCCCATTTTTCAACTCTGCAACTACTCTCGAAGTAGGCCCTCTGAGGGAAAGCGTTTTCGTGAAGTTTCTACGCGCGAAGTTCGGATCGGGTGGTCGGGTCATAACAAAGGAAGCCATCATGAGAGCCATCGAAATCGCCGAGAATATTCCGGGAGATATCCAAGAGCTCTGTTCCTGTATCTGGGAGATTACGATGCCCGACCACAAAATTACGGAAGAGGATATTGGCCCGGCGCTCGAACTCATTTTTTCCAGAGAATCAAAAGGATACGAGGCCACCCTGGTGCAGGTCACTGGACAGCAGTTGAAATGTCTGACCGGCTTGGCCAGGATGGGAGGCGGATCACCTTTCTCCGCCGATTTTCTGAGGGGAGCGGGTATTCCGCTTCCTGGATCGGTCAAGAAGGCTTTGGATCGATTGGTTCAGCTGAAGATCATCTATCGATTTCGACGTGAATACCGTTTCGTCAATCCATTTTTCAAGTCCTGGCTGATCTGGAAAAATTACTGAAACTGAGGAGGAAATGGCTGGTCGAGTGCGTGGTGCATGAATCGCCGAGCCCCTGGACCTCAGACCTGCAAGCCCTTTGTGACTTGTACGCCGAGTTGTTCCAGGATCTTCTTTACCTGCGCCAGTTTTCCGGAGGGGACGACGGCCAGCGCCCGATCTTTGGTCGGGAAGGGAGTCAGGTACGCTTTCAAGTCGGGGTGGTTCGCCAGTTCCTCGAGCGCGGCCCGGTCATGGAACTCGATCAGCGTGAGGGTCTCGGCGGCAGCGCGGCCATAGTAACCGCCCCAGGCTTTGATCTGCCTGCTCAATTGGGTCGGCAACGGTCCGCGGTGGAGCCGACCCAATTCTTTCAGCAAGCGGAGCACTTTGGCCTTGCTCCCGCCGGCGCGGCGGACAGAGGCGGGCGTGATCACCCACACTCCATCTTCCCTCTCCTCAGCCAGCCGGGAGAGCCGCCCACGCAGATGCAGGCTGGGGACGGCGTGGATAGGGTGAATGGTTCCATCCTGGCGGAGAATGACGCTGCGGTCGGCGGACTCCGGCTGGGCGCCGGAAACGGCTGGGAAAAGTCCTTGCTCTACCAACTTTGTTATCAACTGTTCTTGGTGATTCTGCTTCACCAGCGACACGTCCGCCGCCACCGAGCGGGCCAGGTGCTTGCCGATGCACCGATCGTTTGCCAGTGATACCAGCAGGTCAGCGCCACTTGCCTGGAGGAGGCTAACGCCCGTGCGGAAGACGATGCGCTCGTGGTGGGCGGCCCACTCCTCCAGCGAGCGGCGCAGGTTCTGCGGCAGGTCGGTGTTGCCGTGCTGTTCCAGGAAGCGGAGCACGGCACTCACATCCATGCCCATCTGTTGCGCCCGGTAGACTGTCTCCCGCGAGAGGCGGTACTCGAACGCGCCCAAGTCGGCCCGTTCCCGGTCGGCGAACAGGTCCAGCTGGGCCAGCAGCGCCAGGCTGACCGGTCCCAGCGCCAGCAGTTGAAAGTTGGGCTGGATGACCAGTTTGCCTGGCTCATCTCGAGGCTGTGAGGAGGGTTCGGCCGGTTCTGCGCCCAGGATTGCCCGGCCTGCGGGGGAGAGGCGGTACCCTACCAGCACGTCGCTGTCGTAGCCCAGCTCTACTACTCCGATTTGGTGCGGGAAGCCGGTCAGCCAGTTGCTCACGAACTTGGCCTCCAGAACGTCGAGTGTCGCGAGCAGTGCTTCGGTGCCCCCGTAATAGTAGCCATATGAAAGGGCGTGGTAACGGCCGCTCGGGTTGTTCTCGACCTTGCTGCGCACTCCGAACAGAAAGTCGACGTCCTGGGCCTGGATTTCCTCCAGGAGATCCTCGGTCTCTAACCACGCGCCGGGCGGCTGTCTTTTCAGCGTGGTGAGCACTATACGTCGGGCGTGTTGCCAGCGCGGGTCATATTGCCCGGCCAGGCTTTCCAGTTCATCCAGCTCATCCAGCTGGAAAACGGCTTCCAGGCAGGCAGCCAATTGCTCGGTTTGAGGCCGTCCCCAGAACTCGGGTACGCGCAAGGGGTCTTTTTCGACCGGGCGCAGCAATCCTCTGTGCCTGTGTACCAGCTTGCACGCTTCCAATAGCCTGCGCAAGAGGTAGAGCCGGCCGGTCTGGTCCTCACGTAGCGCGTCTTTCAGGTATTGGTTGGGAGACAGCAGGCAGCGGTTGATCTCGCTGAGCCAGCGCTTACCGACGAGTCCGGATTTGAGGAGATTTACCTCGTTGCGGCGCACAATGTCCCAATAGATGTACAGATCGCGCAGGAAGACCGCGGGAGCGCCCGATTCCACTCGTTCCGGCTGCCAACCGGCAAGCGGCGATGGGATCGGTTCCGGCTCCGGAAGGTAGCGCCGGACAGTGTCGGGAACGAAGAGGATGGCGGCCGGGTGAAGTTGTATCTTGAAGGGGGTTTCACCGGAGGTCGAGGGTGTGCCCCTGGAAAAGACCAATCCGCAAAGAGCGAGGCGGGCCATGACGTCCTCAAAGATGCGCGAGCGGGTGCGGGTGGGTTTTCCGACGTGGACGCCTCTATCGTACGGGACCCCGGAGTCGTAATAGGAGTAGGGTGATTCGGGTTTCTCGATTTCCGGAGCTTTCGTTGCCAGTCCTGCCTTGATAAGCTCGCGCCGAAAGGCTTTCTTGGTGACTGCCGATCCGCGCAGCAACAGCCGGTTCAGCACGTTTCGCTCGAGCTTGTTCAGGTTATCCCAAGAGGCCCGCACCCGCGTCTCGACGAAGAACTCGGCCCGCATCTTGGCGATCAGGGCTCCCTTGCTCAGTTTCTTGTTTCCCTGCATCAGTTCCAGACCGGCGGCGAGCGCCAACTCCGAAAGTGTGTTGGAGTGATAGGAATTCAAGAGTGTACTGATTTCGTCCGCCGGTCTGTCCGCCATGTCAGACCTCGTCCGTTCGTTTGGGAGTGTAGCCGGCTCTTTCCAGCGTTTCCGTCAAGGGGGCGACGGACTCCTTCGGGATGATGACCAGGCGGGGGGAAACCTCGGCGATGATGAGCTTCTCCAACGGCGTGACGGCCTTCATCTCCTGCAGCGCATAGTCGTCGCCAAATTCGATGACGGTGAGATCCTCATAGATGCGCACTTGCCCGTAGGCGTCCCACCATCTGCTCAGTTGGTCGCGGATCGTCTCCGGCATGGGGATGGGCAAGGTTGCTTCCCAACCGTGGAGCAGCTCAGACAGGGCCCCTCCGGTCTCGAAGGATTCGTAGGCGCTCTGCGAGTCTAAGCAGTAGACGAACCGTTCGGCGGTGGCGGTCTCCAAGCGGGCCATTCTATTGAGCAGCTCGTGTGCCTGCGGAGAAATCGCGGAGGGGCTGACAGTGATGGTATGGTCATCGGTGGCTATGGCATCCTCCGCGGGCACGGAGAGCGTTTTAGCGGCCACGGTTGGAGGAGCGTCCGCGATCTCGACCCGGTCCCAGTAAAGGTCGGCAAGGCCGTGGAAGCGGGCCGCTACCGGCCGGCCGTCCTTAAAGCACAGGTCAGCCAGGCCCAGCCAGTGCAGCGGGCCGGTGATGATGCGCCGAATGAAACGGCCCTGGGCCAAATCCCAATCCCCCGCCTCACCGGGGTGCAAGGGCCGGCCGCTCTTGGTAGACCTCAGGAACCAGCTTGCCGTCCAAGAGGACGGCCCATAATCTTGCCATGCGGAATGGTCAAATTGGGGCCAGACAGCACGCATCGGGCGGAACAGGTCTCCAAGCGCCGTCCACTCGCCATCCGGTAGCGAGGCCAGGGAGCGCAAAGCGACGTGGCGGAAGAGAACGAGGTCGTTGTGCAGGTCTTCCGGCCCGACGTGGTGATGGCTGAGCATGTGACAGAGTTGCAGCCCATCCTTCCGCAATAACTCCCACAGCGTGCTCCAGTTCATCATGCGAAAATAGATCTGGGCCAGGATGGCGCGTTGAGCCAACTCGCTCCGGCGCAGAAACCGCTCTTTCACCTCCGATATGATCGTGACGGGGCTTCCGGGTTGGAGGACGCCGCCGGCTACCAGCAGAGAGTAGATGAATTCCAGCCGCGCATCGCCGCCGGCCACGGGGGCCAAACGCTCAATCGCTTCGTCGGGCAGGGAGCGGGCGGGGGGCAAAACGGCGATTGCTGTGTCGTATGAGGCGAGTTTCCTGTTCGACTTGGCCTGCGCCAGTTCGTGCGGGTCGTAATCCCATTCGCTCAATCCGCGGT
>JAUVSF010000665.1 GCA_030597245.1 Acidobacteriota bacterium | reverse complement strand
GAGCTGCGCATTGAAGAGCGTGCCGTCCGGCAGAAAAAGATACACCAACTGCCGGCCATGGGAGTCGGTTCTCTCTTCGCCGAAGTCAACTGTAACCTCACGCCCTTCGAGGCTTTTCCGCGTAAACCCTGCCGCTTCGCGTCCGAAGTACTCCACCGGGTAATCAGGGCGAACGCTCTCCGGGGTATCGACACCAATCAGTCGAGCTCGACCGAGCCGCTCGAGAATCACGGTATCTCCGTCTACCACTCGAGTCACCCTGTCCTGGACACCCGCTCCCCTTGAGAAAGCTGTACCTAGAATCCAAAAAAACAGGGCTAACCAAAGGAAACGGGAAAACCTCACAACAACTCTTATTCTAGCTGGAAGTCTAAACTTTCCTCAAACTCCTGAGATCCGCTTGCTTGTGTGTGATTCTCTTCACCAAAACTCTCTGGACAATGTCGCAGAATGACCCCATGGACGAGAGGAGGACCACCGAGCGCTTCGACGTCGATCTGGAAGCGGAAATCAGATCCTGTGATGGTGACTCCAAGCAAACCGGCGTTGTCAAGAACATCGGCAAGGGGGGAGCTTTCTTTTTGACTGACGAGACGCTGAAGATCGGCGAACGCGTGGAAATCCGGCTCGGCTCTGGATTGTCTTTCATTGGAGAAGTTCTTCGCTCGTCGGACCTCAACGGGCTCGGCCATGGTTTCGCCGTAAAGTTTCTGGAGAAAAGGGTGCTTGCCGGTGACGAAAGCCGGATGGATAACACGGCCGCACAAAGGCTCGTATATCAGCTGGAACTCAAGTCTTTCAATGGCAATGCATTTGAGTATTATCCGCAACTTGCCCGGGTCCATGATTATGTCCGGGAGAACTACACCGAGACCGTTACTCTGGAACAGGTGGCACGGGTAGCTGCCATGGAGAAGACATACTTCAGTTTCTTCTTCCGCCAGAAGGTTCGTACGACATTCAGCTCGTGGCTGCAATACGTTCGAATTGCGAGCGCTCTTCAGATGATGGAAAGCTCGGACCACACGATTACCGACGTAGCCTACTCAGTGGGCTTCAATGAACTCAGTGCATTTCAGAAAGCGTTCAAGAAATGGACGAGTTTGACGCCGCGAGTATTCAAGAAACTGGCCAGACCTGCTTGACCGTAAACCTTGTTAAACTGTGCTTCGGTAAACGGAGGACAAACGGCCAAAGTAGTTTGGAGCTTCATAATGAGACGTAGAACTTTTTTTGGAGCCGTCTTCTCGGGGCTTAGTTTAACGGGCCTCTATGCGAAACCTCCCAAACCCCGCGTCGGAGATATTCCAAAACGGCCGTTTGGCCGGACAGGAGTCGCCCTCACCGTGATCGGCCAAGGCGGAGCGCGCCTTGAGTTGATGCGAAAGAAGGAGGAAGCCAGGGCTCACGTCAAACGCGCCTTCGAACTGGGCATCAATTACTTTGACTGCGCTCACAGCTATTGGGACGGCCTGTCCGAGAAGGTTTACGGAGACGTTCTCAAAGATGTCCGCAAAGAGGTGTTCATCACTACTAAATCCACGATGAGGACCGCCGAGGAAGCCACCAAAGAACTCGACACCTCGTTGAAACGTCTCAAAACGGACTATGTCGATCTGTGGCAGTTACATGCGATCGCAACTGCAGAAGACCTGGAGAAGATCTTCGCCCCAGGAGGCGCCGTTGAGGCTTTCGAGTGGGCCAGGCAGCAGGGGAAATGCCGCTTCATCGGGTTTACCGGGCATCATGATCCTGATGTGATGTTGCAGCTACTGGAGAATTACGACCATTTCGATTCGGTCCTGATGCCTCTCCACGCGGCAGACCCCAGCTTTCGAAGCTTCGAAAGGAGCGTCCTTCCGGTGGTATTGAATCGGAGAATGGCTGTTCAGGGTATGAAGAACTTTGGCAACGCCTTTCTACTTCGGGCCCTGAATCCGAAAGAGTGCCTCAGCTATGTCCTCTCCCTCCCGATCCACTGTACGGCCGTCGGTTGCAGTACACAGGGACAACTCGAAGAGGATGTTCGCATAGCCCAGGACTTCAAACAGCTGGACGATATGGAGATGGCCCGCTTACGCCGGCAAGCCTCCAAAGGCGCCGGTACCCTCACCGGCTCAAAGCTCGAGTACTGGAAGAAACAATAGACCCCAGACCCCGCAAGGCTGACACGATTTAGAGATTTACCACCAAGAGCACCAAGAATAAACTCCCCAATCTCCCTGGTGATCAGACACTCGCCCTTCCTTTGCGTTCTCTGCGCCTTGGCGTGAGAAGAGTTAGTTTCACGCAAAGCCCGCCAAGTTCGCCAAGGGGTTTGTTCGAGCACGAGCACGAACTAAGATACCAAGCCTCAAGACCCAAGACCCAAGACCCAGGACCTAAGACTACTCCAAATCCTGAGAGACGTAACCGATCAAGGGCACCGCCTCGGCGATGTCGTACTTCACCACAGCGTCCAGTTTATTCTCGATCTGGTAGAACCGCGCCACCTTCACTGGTGACAACACTTCCTTAAACCGAGGGATATACTTGGCCTTTATTTCGAGGCCGGCCCGCTCAATGTTGAAGTGTTCCGTGAGGATGTGTTCAGCCAGTTCGTCGGACAGGTTCTCGTAATTCTCTGCGTAGGACTTGATGAGTTTGAGCCAACGATCGCCGACCTGTGCCAACTCTCCCGGATACTGCCGGTAAATGGACCAAAACGCATTGCCTTCCGATACGGTCAACTGCATGGTTTGAGCGACAATCGCCTGACGTTCCGCCTGGATCAGGACACGGGTCAATTCGAT
>JAUVSF010000173.1 GCA_030597245.1 Acidobacteriota bacterium | reverse complement strand
GAGTAATTGACATTCTGACGAGTTCCAGTTTCGAATCGATCTCATCCCTGTCCAATCTGCAGAAGCTGGAGTAGTGGGGTAGTGGAGTAGTGGAGCATTGGGGTGAATACTTAAATGCGGTTCTTGCTTTCTTGCCCATCACTCCATCACTCCACCACTCCATCACTCCATCACTCCATCACTCCATTACTCCATTACTCCATTTCTTTATCTCCGCGGCATTCGCCTATTCTCTGGAAAATGTATCCGGCCGTATTTTTCCTTTTATTCAAGTTTTCGCAACGCTGCCACGCGGGATGGATCGGCGTCCAAAACGGGAAGTTATCCTTGAGCGAGCCCTTAGACAGGCCACTTGATCTCGTAACTGGTACTTCGCCCACCACCGCGGCGCTTCTGGAGGCAATCTTTCTCCAGAAGATCGGCAAGATTGCGGGTGGCGGTGGCCTTACTCACTTTGGCGAGTCCCACGTACTTACGTGCATTGAGTCCGCCTTCGAACCCTTCCGAACCCGCATCCAGAAGCCGGTTGATGACCTTGATCTGCCGATCACTCAGGACCGTTTGGGCGTGGCGTTGCCAGAATTTTGCCTTGAGGAGCACGTAGTCAATCTGCTCAAGTGCATTTCCCATGGTCTGCCTGAGCGTAGCCAGGAACCACTTGAGCCAGGCTGTCACAGCAAGGCCATTTCTTTGGGTGGCCTCCAGAACGCGATAATAGTCTTTCCTATTGGCCATAATGGCCGCCGCCATGGCGTAGAATCGAACGCTGTGGTGCTCGGCCTGGGCTAGCGCCAGATCGGTGATCGCGCGGGCCAAGCGACCATTGCCGTCATCGAACGGATGCAGTGTCACGAACCACAGATGCGCAAGTCCGGCCCGCAGCAAGAGATCAAGCTCTGCATCAGTTCGGCTTTTGTTAAACCAGTCGACAAAGGCACCAAGCTCGCCCTCCAGTCCCTGCCTAGGTGGCGCTTCGAAGTGTACGGCATGTTTGCCGATAGGCCCGGAGACCACCTGCATAGGCTCCTCGCCCCGTAGCTCGCCGACCCGGATGGGGGTCAGTCCACTCTGCCGGGTGGGGAACAGGGCATTGTGCCATCGATAAAGACGTTGTGTTGTCAGTGGCTCCTCGTAGTTGTGTATAGCATCCAGGAGCAGGTCCGCCAGCCCATCGGTCTGTGGCGTACCAGCAGGCAGGCCGGCATGATCCAGTCCAAGACGCTTGGCCAGGGATGAGCGCACCGAGTCCACGTTGAGCCGCTCACCCTCGATCGCGGAGGTATTGATCGCGTTCTGCAACAGTGCGTCCATCTCGGATTGCAGGCTGTCCTCGCCTGCAACGCCCCGGATATTGCCCAGCAATCTCCCCTGTAGCTGATGGTTTTCCCGCAGTACGGCACTCAATTGCCGATCATCCCAGGTGAATTCGGGCCAACGAGGTTGTTGCCATATCCAGAGAAATTCTGTCGTCATCAAGTATACCGACCCATTTGTTAGAAAGATTCTCTTATCCGCTATTGTGAGCCAATTAGCGTGACTATTCGGCTCACTTTATGAGGTGATTATAGCGAAGAATCGGCTCATATGCCATATTGGACTAGAGTGAAAAAAGGGGGCGGATACATTCTCTGGTCAAATTCCGCGGCATTCACCCATCTTCAAATCACTGGCAGGGACGCATTTATGGGTACCCCTTCATACCGGAGTGCCCACAATGCCACGCCCGTCACCTGACCAAATTCCCAATTACCAGAGATGGCCGGGCTTCGTACCGCCTTTTCATCGGGAATTTGAGCATGCCCGATTGGCCCACGACTCCGGCGCAGAAAAGGACCCAGGTGGCCAGGGCCAAAGTGTCACCCGTGCCTTCGGCAGCCCGTAGGAGTTCCTCCTTGTGACGTTTGGCGAGGACTCCGAACAGAATTCCGCCGCTGAAGGACGCAATGAAACCGCTGCCGCCGAGAAGTTGAACCACAGCAAAGCACGACATTGCCATTCCGATGACCGGAAGCTGTGCCCAGGTGTCGGTGATCCACTTCCGTTCGGCCTCTTTGTCATTTTCTTCTTCTATTCTTTAGGTTCTTTAGACTTCTGATGGAAATCGTTGTCGTGCCGCCTCCCACAGTTCCACATTTACGGCGACCAACCGAATCCGGTGGTGGAGACATAGTCGTTATTCGGGGCATCTCCGACCGGCGAGCTATCGTAGTTGTCAGTAAAGGTGAAGTTGAAATACAGGTGCTTCGAATCCAGCCTCAAGTAGCGCCTGCTCCACCAAGATCCACGGACCGCAGATCGAGTTCCAGTTCCCTCACGTTTCTCGTCTATGGAGAGCCATTGCAAAAGCCGAACAGAAGCTCGCCAGCGACAACTGCGGACATCAAGACCTCCTCGGACTTCCTAACTCGATCCGCGGTCCGTCAATGCCCTGAACAAACATTTACAGAAAGAAACTTGCGTAGCCCAACAATAGCTGAAGGAACTACCAGTCATCTTACAGCCTTCCTGTATCTTGCTGGGGGGATGCCCATAATCTTCTTGAAAACCTTTGTGAAGTAGAATCGATTTGAAAAACCTGTTTCCTCGCTTATTCTTTCGATACTGTCATTGGTAAAACTAAGCCGTTCTGCCGTTCTGGCAATGCGTCTTTCCAGAACATACATGGCAGGCGTTTGTCCAATCGCCTTGTGGAAACGACGAATAAAATGACTCTTGCTCATATTTGACACTTCAGCCAGTCGCTGGTTGTCCAGACGGTCGGAAAGGTGGCGGTCAATGTACTGTATTAGAGAATCAAACTGATGATCGCCTGTGGCAAGTTGATCAAGAGCTTCCACTTGTTCTTGCGGCAATTCGTAAAAAAGGTCTCGCATCGCCTGTATGACAATTGACTTGACAGACATTGTCACAGCCAAGCTTGGGGCGTCAGGTGAATGAGCGGCATCTATCAGCGGTTTGGCCACTTGCTCGTAACGAACCTGTCTGGACAAACATCGGGGTCGCGTGAAAATGTTGCGCACGACCTGACCAGTAAGGCCGATCAAATCGAAATGTACGTAAAAATGGTTAAGCGGTTTGGTATTTTGACATCGTAGGCGCACCCAGGCTGGTATCAAATGAATCCGATTCGGTTCAATGAAATATTGGCCGTCAAATATCTCCAGGTATGCTCCAGAGTGCTGATTTACATAGAGACGCCAGTACGGATCACAATGTTCCAATCTTCCCCAGGTTTGATCAATTCGCTTGGTTTCATAGGTTAAAAGACGGAAATGAAGTTGCGGTATCATTATATTCTCACACTTCTGTCTTATTTGTGATAGCACAATATTATACAAACAAGGCATACAAATGGATACCTTTTTCCCTGGCTTCGGGGGATAATATTGTGACGATCGTTGTTTTGCTTGTGGGTTATCACATTTTGAGGATTAAATTTGAAAAATCACGTCTTAAAGATCGGATTACTAGGTTGTGGGCCAATCTCACAATTCGCTCATCTTCCCGCTTTTGACAGGGCTCGGGGCGTTCAACTGACAGCCTTGTGCGATGCCGCCGAAGACCTGCTGGAGGCGGTCGGGCGAAGAACCGGCATCGACAACCTGTTCACCAATCACAAGGAGTTTCTCGCCCACGCCGACATGGACGCCGTACTGATAGCCGTGTCCGACCCGTTTCATATGCCACTGGTGCGGGATTCGCTGGAGGCGGGAAAGCACGTGCTCGTGGAGAAGCCGCTCGGAACGAACTCCAAAGAATGCGCCGAGGCGGTGGAACTGGTCAACCGGACGGGTCTGAAACTGCAAGTCGGATCAATGAAACGGCATGACCCCGGAATCGACTTCGCTCATCAGTTCATAAAAGAGCGTGTCGGTGAAATTCTTTCCGTCAGCGGATGGTACTGCGACACGCTTTTCCGTCCCGCCATGCAGCAAGCCCTGCTGCCCACACCATTGACGAGCGCAAAGTCGCTCAAATCTCCGAACGACCCCAGGGCCGACAAACAGCATTATTCTCTGGTTACTCACGGGGCGCATCTATTCGACATCCTTCGGTATCTCGGCGGAGAGATATCGGCTGTGACGGTCAAGGTGGCGAACGTTTTTGACCAATATTCCTGGCACGGGCTGATGGAGTTCGGCGGCGGCGGCCTGGGGCACTTCGAACTGACCATCAAGCAGAACTGCGACTGGTCGGAAGGATATAACGTTCAGGGCAGCGGCGGCGGAGTGGAAGTACGAACGTTCCTGCCGTTCTACAATCGTCCCAGCGAGGTACGAGCATTCGACGCATCCACGGAACAATGGTATACACCGTTGGGCGCTTACAGCAATCCGTACAAACGGCAGTTGGAGGCGTTCGCGAGGTCCGTCCTTAACGATGAACCCACCAACCCCGATGTCCGCGACGGATTGGCGGCAGTGCGCCTGTTAGAAGCTGTCGAAGAATCGACGATTCAGGATAAGAAAGTCGAGATAGCATTCGATCAAGGTTAGAGCCATGGAAATCGGAATCTTTGCACGGACGTTCGAACAGCCGGACCTTGAAGGAGTGCTGACAGCCTCAGCGTCTCACGGTATTTTCGCCGTTCACTTCAATCTCGCCTGCGCAGGTCTGGAATCCATACCTGCAAGCATCGACGCGGACGTTTGCCGGTCGATCCGCGAAGTTTTCACCCATAAAGGTGTAAAGATGGTGGGTTTGTCCGGCACGTTCAACGCTATCGATCCGAACATTGAACGACGGCGCGAGATGATCCGCCGCTGCCTGCTGCTGATTGAAAATGCACCGGCGATGGGAACGAACCTCGTTACGCTCTGCACGGGTTCGCGCGACGCGGAGAACAAATGGCGATGGCATGATGGTAACGCCGCAGATGATGCGTGGCGCGATCTTATCGACACGATGGAACAGTTGCTGCCGGTCGCTGAGGCCGCGGAGGTTGTGCTTGGCATCGAACCTGAAACCGCTAATGTGATCAACTCCGCCGGACAGGCGCGAAGACTGCTCGACCAACTCGGCTCAGACAACGTGAAGATCATCATGGACGGGGCCAACCTCTTTACGCCGGAAAACCTTCCGCGAATGAAGGAGACTCTCCGGGAGGCGTTTGACCTGCTCGCTGCAGATATTGTTTCCGTCCACGCCAAGGATATAACCGACAACGAAACCAAGAAGAACCAGGCCGCCGGCACGGGCCGCCTGGACTATGAAACATACTTTGAACTGATCAAGCGAAGTGGTTACGACAGGACGGTTGTGCTGCACAATCTCGACGAATCCCAGGTGGATGCCTGCGCCGCGTTCGTGAAACGACACGCGGCCAAGTGGTACCCGGAACTTTGCAGTGGCGAGGCGAGACTGTGACAGGTGTTTTTGACCATGACGGTATGACTTTTCGTTACGATGAGATCGGCAATGGTCCAGCGCTGGTATTCTGTCATGGTCTGGGCGGGGATAGAAACCAACTGAAGGACCTTATCGGTCCGCTCGATTCACATCAGCTTATCGTTTGGGATTCTCGCGGCCACGGGGAGACTGAACCGGGCTGCAGGCCTGAAGATTTCACGTTCGAAAGGTTCGCCGACGACCTGCGAGCGTTGCTGGACCATGTCGATGTAGAACGTGCCGTAGTCGGCGGAATATCCATGGGCGCCGGCGTCGGCGTTAAATTCGCCGTCGATCACCCCTCCCGCGTTCGTGCGCTTATCCTCGCCCGCCCTGCGTGGCTAAACGAACCGGAACCGCCAAATCTGCAACAGGTCACCGCCGTCGGCCAGTTGCTCAGCCAAGCCCAGCCGGAGGAGGCGTTGAAAATCTTCGAGAGTAAATACGCCGAGCAACTCGATGCCGTTCGACGGGTCTCGCCTCCCGTAGCGGATTCACTTCGTCAGCAGTTTTCAAAACCCAAAGCGGCTGAACGAGGAGAACGGCTGTTAAGGATGCCTGCTTCTGTGCCAATCGAAAGTTGGGAGGTAGTCGCTCATCTTTCCACGCCGACTCTGGTAATCGGAACAGATCGCGATCCAGCCCACCCATTGGAGTTTGCAAGAGAATGGGCAAGGCGCCTGCCCAACGCGGAATTGCTGCAGATTCCGTCCAGGGCCGAGAGCCCGGAAGAACACGTCAAACAATTTCGCGCGAACCTGCAACGATTTCTTGAATCTTTGGAGGCAGGGATGCGGCCATGTTAAAGGCATCGGTTTCTCTTTGGTCTGCGGATCTGATGAATCTGGAATCCGAAATTCGGCGGGCTGAACCGTACGCGGACTCTTTCCACATAGACGTCGCCGACCGACATTACGCCCCGCTGCTGGTGTTCTTCCCGGATATGGTTGCTGCTATCCGAAACATCACGGAAGTACCCCTGGAAGTCCATCTGATTGTCGAGCATCCTGAGAAATGGGTGGGCACGTTCGCCGAGGCCGGCGCCGATTCGATAGTGTTTTATCCCGATTCCACAGTCAATCCGGCTCTGGTAATTGAAAGAATAAGATCTCATGGCCTGCAAACAGGCCTGTCGCTGGCATTGGCGCACTCGGTTTCCCAAATCGAACCCCATATTCAGGATCTGGATATTGTCGTTGTGCTCGGGACAGATGCGGGTGTCAAGGGCGTAACAACACCGGACGTCAAAGCCTATCGGAAGATGGATCAACTTGTTCGTCTCCGGGCTGAACAAGGATTGAACTTTGAAATTGAAGCGGACGGGGCGGTTCGTCGTGGAACTGTCCCGCTGTTGCGTCAGGCTGGGGCGGATATCGTCGTGCCCGGTTCGCTGATGTTTGGAAATGATATGAAAGAGACAAGTCAATGGCTTCGGTCGCTCTAGGTCCATAAGCGGATGTTTCCCTTTAATTCCAGGAGACATGTAAAATGAGACATACACCGGAAGATTCCGTGGTTGCAACGTATTACATCGAGACTAAAGGCGATCTGCGTAGAGTGGCCGAAGACCTTGTCGTTTTGGAAACCACGGCAAAGTGGACCGGCGATGGCGACCCGACGCCGCTTTATCTGGAGTCCGTCGGAGAAGTCCTCGACGTCAAGCCTGTCGGAGAAGGCTGTGGGTACGTTTCCCTGCTCTATCCGATCTCGAACATGGACGTCGAGAATTCAGCCTTCCCATGTCTCTGGCTGTCGATGATCGGAGGCCCGACGTTTGCCCTTGCGGCGTATGAAAAATCGCGTTTGGTGGATTTTTCCGTGCCCCCTGCAATGGCGGAGCATTTTCCCGGGCCTGCCTTCGGAATTGAAGGCACTCGCAAACTGGTAGGCGCAAGCGCCGACGAACTAATGGTCGGCACAATCGTGAAACCCACCGCCGGCATGACGCCGCAGGCAGTAGCGGACCTGGCTTACCAGGCCGCGATGGGTGGCATCAGCTTCATCAAAGACGATGAGAAGATGATGAACCCGGCCTACTGCCCGCTCGGAGAACGAGTGCGGTTGGTTTCACAGGCGTTGAAGGACGTCGAGGAAAAGACCGGGCAAAAGACCCTCTACGCCGCACACGTCACCACCACGCCGGACCGGATCGCCGACCGCGCGTTGGAAGCATTGGAAAACGGCGCATCCGCCTTGATGCTGAACTTCTTCGCCGCCGGTTTCGGTTCCATAGAAATCCTTCGCCGCCACCAGGATATCAACGTGCCGATCTACGCCCATTGCGGCGGGAGGGAGGCGTTCGGCAGAGCGGTCGGCCAGGGCGTTTCACCATCGGTAGTCGTCAAGATGGTTCGCCTGCTCGGCGGAGACTATTTCCGCACGGGGATGTATGAAAGTTACCTGGTAGACACCGAAGAGGACATCCGGGCGATGCACGAAGCGGCGACCGGCGACTGGTGTGACAAGAATCCGATCCTGCCCGCAGTCTCCGGCGGACTGAACCCCAACACCGTCGGTGCCAACGTCAAGGCGATGGGAAGGGATATCTTGCTTCTCGCGGGAACAGGCATTTTCGGCCATCCTGCAGGCGCCCGCGCCGGAGTGCAGGCGTTGCGAGAAGCGGCAAATATCGCACTGGGCGAAGGGTCCACGTTCTAGAATCAGGATGAATAACGTAAATGATGGGAGAGCAACAACCAGAATGATTTCCAGGATTGCTGGAGAACAATTATGACAAGAGATATTACGTCGTATTCAATTGAAGAGATCGGGAATGCTTCCAGCATACCCGTCCAGGTTGTTGCCGACAAAGTGGCCCTCGGCCGGACCTTCGCCGAGTGCATGATTCAGCACGTAAACAACGGGAACCAGCAGCGTAAGCAAACCGTGCTCATCATGCCTGTCGGGCCGACGGGGCAATGGAAGCTCGCCGTAGAAATCGCCAAACGTGAGTCCGTTGATCTGTCCAATCTGCATATCGTATCCATGGATGAGTATCTTACCGAAGATGCCGCACACCCCATCCCCCGGACGGATCCATTCAGTTTCGCCAGGTTCATCCGGAGCAATTTCGCCGACGAAGCGGCCGCCTCGTGCGGGTTTAAAATGGAAAACTGGGTGGCCCCGGATCCCGCCGATACGGAAAATGTCGAAAAACAAATCGCCGATTGGGGCGGTGTGGACGTCGCCTTCGCCAGTGTCGGTCTGAACGGCCACCTCGCCTTCAACGAACCACCGTCCATCACGGATAACTGGTCTGAAGAGGAATTCGCAAACTCTCCGACGCGCATCCAGAAAATCGCCGAAACCACAAAAGCGACCAACAGCATCTGTGGAACCGGAGGAGACCTTACGAAAGTTCCGGATTATGCGGTTACGATCGGCATGAAGCAGATACTCGGTG
>JAUVSF010000398.1 GCA_030597245.1 Acidobacteriota bacterium | reverse complement strand
GGTTTGGTCAAGCCGATGCCGCCGATTGGATTGCGATGGAAACGAGTAGAGGCACAGCCGCCAATCACATTCAACACATAACGCTGTACGGCCGATTCAGTAGTCCAGCGGCGCCAGACCCTCTTGTGGTAACTACTTTTGGCCGGCCACTTGCTATTACCGTAATTCTTGGTGTTGTTAATCGGGCGAGGGTTTTTCTTTATGCGATCCCGGACAAACAATATGTTTTGCCAGTGCTTCTTAAAGGTGTTCTTATTGCTGTTGTTTTGCGAAATGTCCAGAAATGTATAAATATCAGGCCGATCAAAAGAGAGCAGGAATTTTTCCTCGGTATCCAGCTCCCAACCAACGTCGAACATATCGGTCACATAGACATCGACACTGGCTTTAGCAGCCCGGCCCTTAATATATTTCATCCAATACTGCCCCCATATCGGGGGGGTGCTGGTCTCATTGTTCATGCAATACAGTACGTTGCCGCAGGGCAGCGAATATGAAAGCATCTTGTCAACGAATGCTTCCTGGAATTGACGGACCACGGTATTATCATCCATCTCCGGTATTGTGTGGAAGAAGGGTTGTTTGTCTTTGCCGGGATGATGCTTCGGATATTCCACCAACAGCCCGGATTCCGCGGAGGTGTAGTTGATATTATTTGCAGGATTGTATGGATTTGATTTCCATGTTTTGAAACTCTCATGGTCCGTATAATCGAACCGATCCCACACCTCGACCTGCACAATGATATCACGCTGGCCGGTCCATCTGAGCAGGTTTTGAAAACGATTCCAATACTCGTCGTTCCACCGGTTCAGGTCGTACTTACCATCGGGCAATCTTTTGAATGGATAGACCTCGAAGCCCTTGTCCTTCCTGTCACTCATGGTATTGCGGACATAATTACCGCCTACGCTTGCCAGCAGATCCAGATGTTCCTTCAGATTTGGAATCTGAAAGAGGTTGTCATCCTTTGAACCGCCCAGCAGTAGCACAGGCTCGCCCTTATATTGCCAGTAGTAAGGATTCTTTGCATACGGCCTGATACGATTTGCATTCTCGACTTCGGTTGCAGCGTATGAACTGCCCGAAGCAAAGACAACAGTCGCTCCACACGCGAGTGTCAATAGGGTAGTGCGGCGAGTGTCAAACATCAGATATTCCTTTCTTTAGCTGTTACGGGAACAGCGGACAGGTTTATGTATGGCATCGAGCTATCGGCCGTCGGGAACTCATCCTTTAGATTACGGTGATGTCAGTTCCTTTAACTTCTCATAAACAATCGTGTCGTCCACGGCTCCGTTGAACGTGAAGGGAAGGTGCTGATTGAACTCTTGCAGCATGAGGCCCCATGAGGCACCATTGGTGACACTCAACTCAGCGGCTTTCGCGGCCTGCTCGCCCAGCTTGTCATCCTCGTTACAGACAATCGGTTTTCCGAAGCGTTTCAAGGCCGCAATACGGCCGGGGATAGCGGCCAGCGAGGGTCCATTGAAGTGAATCAAGAGAAAATCACTCGCCCGAGCGACCGGCTCGGTGAGGCGGCCGTCACCATAGCCACTAGCGGAAACCAGCAACCCGGGCGCGGTTCGTTTTGCAAGGCGTATCAACTCGGCAACCCCCTCGGGACTCTTCAATAACTGATGGTCAAAACCCTTATGCGGGTACTCATTGTTAATCTCCAATACAACATTGGTGAACCCGCAGGCCTTTATCCACTTGACCGCGTTAATCACACCCGTCCGGACCGCGTCTTCGTCTTTGAGAATCTGGTCCTGCCGCTGATAGTAGCAGCCAAGAATAACCACCGCGCCGTGTCGATTGCAGGCTTCAATGACACGACGAACGCGCTTCAAATAGGATTTGCGAAGCGTCCCGTCGGCATTGAACGCGGAGTTCACGGCCCCTTCGTAACCCGGCATCCCGCCCTGCAAGTTGAGCGTGAACGCGCGGACGCCATGGGCCATATAGTCGGGGATCCGCGCGATGAACCCCTCGGTGTTGGCCTCGGCGTCGAAGTCGGGGCGATTGAGGTCCTCAAACGTGCAGTTGACCATACGCACGTTCATCAGCAACCCTTCAGCTTTTACGCCGGGATAAGTCACGGTGCCATTGATATGCCATTGACCGTTTGCTATCGCCACGTGTGTGCATGCGGTGTTGGGCGAAGGATGAATAGTCGCCTCGCGCGGCGTTGTTGGGGCACAGAATGCGCCGTCCAGCTTTGTGAAGAAGGTATCCCATTTCATATTCCCCTGGGCGCGGCTGGCGATGGGGCGAGTTCCCATTCTCACGATTACCATGTTCCACTCCGGAATAACGAAACAGAAGTTGCCATTTTTACCCTGCGCGGCATAGGTCTTGGGCGGCGCCGCAGGGTATCGCCGCTTCCCATTCGTCATCACACCGTTTGTCCACCAGTAAAATCCATAGGCGCCGCTGAACAGCCTGCTGCTGCGTCCCGGCAAACTTGCAGGAATCTGAGTCGCGGTTGCCTCGTCCACGAAAGACGCGGACAGCAACTGCTTGCTATTCCAGTGGCCGCGGCTCAGGTAGAGTTGCCCCAGGCGCGCCAACTCGCGAGGCGTGGTCCTTACCCCTCCGTTGCCCTTGAGCGTTGGGGTCCCGGCGGCGTTATAGTGGACCATCCCATCCACGGTTCCGCAGATTCCCCAGTCCCACCGGGTCATGCCGATGGGGCCAGCGATGCGGCGCTGGAACACTTCTTTGAGCGGCTCTTGAGCGATGCGCGTTTCCAGAATTCTGCCCAACAAATGGACATCGTGATCGTTGTAAGCAATCTGCGATCCCGCTGGCTCGAATTCTGGCGCATCGAGAGTCGTCGCATAAACAATCGGATCTCCCCATTTCTGCCCCAGCGTGATGTTCTCCATTTTTCCCCGATAGCCCCCCGTCATCGAAACGAGGTGACGCAGTCTGATCTCTGCATATGCAGGATACCGATCGGCCAGATCGGGCAAGTGCTCGACCGCCAGCGTATCCAGAGTGCATTTCCCACCGTCAATCAGCAAGCCGAGAATGGTGCTCGTGAAAACCTTCGTGGCGGAATAGATCTCATGGTAGGCGTCGCTGTCGGGGCCTTCCCAGATGAGGCGCTCGTTTCGGACGATGACGAGCTGTTTCGCGCCGTCGATACCGAAGTCTTCGTCCATGTAAACGACGGCCATTTTGAGTTTCGCCGAGTCCACGCCCTGCGATTCGGGTGTTGCCGGCTGCCAGTTCCTGTCGGGAAAGACCATCCGCTGGGTCGCCGTTGGCCCACCATGTGATTCCGAATCGTTCCGCCCCTTCTGATCTGCGGGGTCGCCGGATTGAACCGCTTCCACGAGCAGTCTCAGGGCTTCGTTCTTGTCTCTATGACCCTTGGGAGTTCCCAACGAGACTACAACGATATCCAAGCTGGGGATTACTGCCATCTTGTTGCCACCGCCACCGGATGCCATGTAAGCATCGGTGGGTGCATCCGGCCAGTTGCGATTTCCTTCGTGATCCACCCCGTTGGTCCACCAGAGCCAACTGTAGCTGCCGCGATGTGGCCCCTGCTTTTGTACACGGGCGACCCGGCCTATGGTTCGCTGCCCATCGATCACTTCGGCCAACTTTTCAGTCGAGTTCGGCAACGTAGCGGGCAGGGGACTGGTCACTGCCATCGTGGCGTGTTCGGTGCTGATGAGTTGCTTGCCCTTCCAATTGCCCTTACGCAGGTACAGAAGCCCGAAACGAGCAAAATCACGCACCGAGACTCCCAGGCTTCCTTTGCAAGCGTGGCCGGACGCGACGAATGTCGGCTTGTCCTGGCATTGAAGGATATCCATATCCACTTCAGTAGGAGCCCTCGTGACCCACGTCCTGCCCGGCCAGACGGCTTCGGCGCGACTCCGTTGCGCTGTTGTCAGACAAACACCGAGTACGATCGCTGTCATTCCAATGGCTGACATGAATGCTCGGTTCATTGCTGTATTACCTCCTGTCTTCGGCGACTCGATTTGAAAGCTTCTCACTCGTTGTTTCCGGAATGGGATTCTCCTGATTCTTCTCTTATTCCGAGGTTTATCAGTCCTCTAATTATTCCATTGAGTTTGTCTTTCGGGTTCTGCGTCGGATGGGTGCAAACTACCTCAATCCCGGGCGTCCTGATGTTGACGATCCCAAGAAACTCGCGAAGGGTCAATTTCCCTCCGACTGTCAGTCCCAGGAAATCCAGTAAGCGCCGGTCAAGCCGATCGTTGTATTCGTCGATTGGCTCCGGGGGATCGTGTTTGTCGAGTATCCTCTCACAGGAGCCGTCCGGCTGAAGGCGGCGACAAGGCCTGCAAATGTCATCAGGACCAATCACAAACTTTACTTTTTGGCCCAGACCGTCAGCCAGCATTCTCGTAACGACGTGGACCGCATTTCCAGACGGCCAAGGTTTCACTTCCCTGTCCGGATCGTAATCGGTGAGAATGTCTGTAAGATGATGAGGTCTTAGAGTCAACACGGTTGAGTCTCCCGCTCCCGGAAGGGGTTGTGACTGACTGCCAGGATGCCGCCGGACGCAGCCATGGCCCCGACAGCCATCGCGGCTGTGGTAAGCGCGATAACCGACAGTCGGTTCCATTTTCCCATTCCTGATGTCCGTTTCATCTCAGATACTCCCATTCCTGTCCTGTTCCGGCATACCTTGCCGGAGTTTCACTAACCATCAATTATATGCTCGCGCACCGGACTATTTCACGTCGGCGGGCACGGCGACCAGCCGCAGCCCGCATGTTTCTCCAGCCCGGTACACGGCCAGGTACATGCCGAAAGCGGAACGGCATTCGGCTGGCGAACTCCGGGAGGACCCGCCTCGAATGATGTGGATTCTCTTCAAGATGCCTTTCGTTGGGCCCTGCGGATCGCCCAGGGTCTGCT
>JAUVSF010000086.1 GCA_030597245.1 Acidobacteriota bacterium | reverse complement strand
GGATTGGAAAAGGCCATGCTTCCGCTTCCTTCATTGCCACTTCAGGATCCGGATGCAGGGCTCCACAAGCTACACGACGCGTGCCGTCAAAGTGGATAGCTTTTTGATGAGGATGAACAATGAAGGCGCCACCACCTCCTCCTACCAGGCCGACATTCAAGATTCGTTGAGACATACTCAATCTCCTTTCTACGAGTTACTCAACTCTTCGATTCTCTTACTTGGTGTTTCACTTGGATCAAGACCACGGGGCCCTATCGAAATCACCCCGAGCGGTCTTCAAGCTATTGCTTAATACCCGCCAGATCAAGGAGAAACGCATAGTCAAATGCCGTTTCTGCATATCTGCCGTAACGGCCCGAAGCACCGCCATGCCCAGCATGCATGTTTGTCTTAAGAAGAAGCAGGTTCCTATCCGTTTTCATGGCCCGTAGTTTCGCGACCCATTTCGCGGGTTCCCAGAATTGGACCTGCGAGTCCTGTAGTCCTGTCGTCACGAGCAGACTTGGATAATCCTTGGCCTCGACCTGATCGTAAGGCGAATAGGAGAGCATGTAGTCATAGTACTCCAGTCTGTGAGGGTCGCCCCACTCATCGAATTCGCTTGTCGTCAAAGGTACGTCAGGGTCCATCATGGTCGTAATCACGTCCACCCAGGGCACATGTGCAATCACTCCCTTGAAGAGGTCAGGCGCCATGTTGACGACTGCCCCCATGAGAAGACCGCCGGCGCTGCCACCCATGGCGAACAGGCGGTCAGGCGATGTGTAGCCCTGGACCACTAAGAACTCCCCACAGGAAATGAAATCGGTGAATGTGTTCTTCTTCTTAAGCAGCTTGCCGTCTTCGTACCACTGTCTTCCAAGCTCCTGGCCCCCTCGGATGTGTGCAATAGCGTACGCAAAACCGCGGTCAAGCAGGCTGATTCGCGTTGCGCTGAATCGAGCTTCCATCGTCGCCCCATAGGAGCCGTATCCGTACAGAAGGAGTGGGCTGCTTCCGTCTTTCTCAAGCCCTTTGGCGTATACGATCGAGATCGGAACCTTCGTGTTGTCTTCAGCTGTGGCCCAAAGGCGTTCGGTCACGTAGTTATCCCGGTCAAACCCTCCCAACACCTCGGTCTGCTTTAACAACGTCTGTTCCTGAGTCTCCATATCGTAGTCGTATGTAGACACTGGCGTAGTCATTGACTCGTAGGTGTAACGAACCAGATTAGTAGCCAGTTCGGGGTTATAAGAGAGTCCTGCCCGATAGGCCGACTCGTCAAACTCGATATAGAACTCCTCCCCTTCCGACCAAGGCAGGATTTGGAGCTGTATGAGGCCGTCTTTCCTTTCTTCGATCACAAGGTGATCTGCGAAGACTTCAAAATCCACTAAAAAGATGTCCTCGCGATGCGGAATCTTTTCCTGCCAGAGACTTGGATCGGAGTCCCCGACTCTGGTCTCCATGAGGCGGAAGTTCGGAGCGTCCAGATTCGTACGGATGTAAAACTTGTCCTTCAGGTGATCGATCGAATACTCGAGTTTCTCCCTTCTCGGCAGGAAAACCACAAAGTCGCCATCTGGCTTGCCGGCATCCAGATACCGGACTTCGGTACTAAGGGTCTGGGCCGAAGTGATAAATAGATATTTCTCGGATTTGGTCTTACTCACGTACACCCCGAAGGTGTCATCGGCTTCTTCGTAGACAAGGTCATCCTGGGAGGGATCTGTTCCCAAAACGTGTCTGTAAACCTGGAACGATCGTAACGTTTTCGGGTCTTGCTTCGAGTAAAACAACGTCAGGTTGTCATTGGCCCAAGCCATATTGCCGGTGACATTTGGAAGCGTGTCCGGCAAGGTCTTTCCAGTCTTCAAATCCTTGACGTAGACGGTGTAGAAGCGCCGTCCCACCTTGTCCATGCCATAGGCAATAAGGTCATGTTCCGGGCTGACTTTGAACCTGAGCGAGAAGAACGTGGAATCACCCGCCAACTCATTCGCATCCAGCAGGATTTCCTCAGCCCCCTCGAGGGAGCCCTTCTTCCGGCAATACACCTTGTAGTCCTCACCCTTAACGGAACGGTTGTAATAGAAGTAGCCGTCCAGCCGATACGGGACTGAGGTGTCGTCCTGTTTGATTCGAGTCTTGAATTCGTCGACAAGAGTTTCCTGGAGACCTCTCGTGTCAGCCAGCATGGCCTCGGTGTACGCGTTCTCGGCTTCGAGGTAGTTGATTACCTCCGGATTCTCACGTTCCCTCAACCAGTAATAATCATCGATCCGAACATCCCCGTGTGCCTCCAACTTCTTCGGAATCTTGTTGGCCTGGGGTGGTTGTGGTCCGCTCTGACAGGCAATCAGAATTACGCTCAGCAGGAAGAAGATACAGAATGTTAGCCGCATTGACCGGTTCCTTTCGTTCGTGAATACAGTTCCCAGCAAGTCAAAGTTCAATGATGAGACAAAACCGTATACGCAGCAAGGGGGTCTTTTCAGTTGTATCGCTTGACCGGAGTCCTGGGTAGTCCTAGAATCGCGGAACTGAACAGCCTATTTGGAGGGATTCGATGCGCACAATAAATCCACTTGCCTCACTTTTTGGAAAGTCGCCCTTTGGTCCGCTGAGGGACCATATGAAGTTGGTGTTGGAGTGCGCCGCTTTGATGGTTCCCTTGTTCGAGGCACTTGCCGCAGGCGATAAGGAGAAGGTCGAGGAAACAAAACGGAAGATCTTTGAACTGGAGAAGGTCGCGGACGAGATCAAGAATGAGATCCGCGTGAATCTGCACAGGCGGCTGTTCTTGCCGGTTGACCGAGGGGATCTGCTCCAGCTCCTCAAAACTCAGGACTCGATCGCCGATCGGGTTCAGGATGTCGCTGCCCTGCTTGTGATGGGCAAGTTGAGCATCCCGGAGTCTCAAACTGAAAGCTTGATGTCTTATGTGAATCTCAATCTGGAAGCGACCCGGCAATGTGCGGATATCATTTCGCAATTGGACGACCTTCTTGAAGTTGGATTCAGAGGAAAGACCGTGGAACGCGTGGAAGAGATGATAAGGAAGTTGTCCAATATTGAGACTACAATCGACCACGTTGGGTTGGAGTTGACGAGCGCGTTTCTTCTGGACGAATCAGAGCCCCTGACGGTCTCAAAGCTTCTTTGGCTCGATGTCATTCGAAAGCTGGGTAATATAGCCGACAAAGCCGAGAACGTGGGGGATTCGATGCGGCTGCTGATTGCGCGCTGAGTTTGGAAACCTGCTGATGGAATTCGGCACCCTTTACATAATTCTCGCAGGGCTGTTCGGCCTTTACATGACTTGGGGCGTTGGTGCCAATGACGTCGCCAACGCCATGGGTACGTCGGTAGGGTCGGGGGCAATTACCGTCAGAAAAGCGATACTCATCGCGGCGGTTTTTGAATTTGCCGGGGCGGTATTGGCAGGTGGCCACGTGACCAGTACGATCAGGAAGGGGATCATCCGTGCCGAGGCGGTCCCATCTCCCGAGGTTCTAGTGCTGGGTATGTTAGCGGCGTTGCTGGCAGCCGGTACATGGCTGATGATCGCGAGTTACATTGGCCTGCCGGTATCCACAACCCACACGATCGTCGGTGCGCTCGTCGGGTTTGGAGTGATTGGGATCGGAAGAAGCGCCGTGCAGTGGGATAAGATCGGGAGCATCGTCGCCAGTTGGCTCGTTTCCCCCCTCATGGGGATGTTACTTGCCTGGCTGTTGGCCGTGAGCCTCCAGAAGTTAATACTGAATACGGAAAACCCCCTGCGGAATGCTCAGAAGTTCGGACCTGTTTATGTATTCTTTATGGGATTCCTCATTTCCTTGACGACGATCTTCAAGGGACTTAAGCACTTGCAATTGGAAGTGAGTGGTGGAAATGCGGTTTTGATCGCAATTTTCATAGGCCTTAGCGCTGCCGCGCTGGGCAAGATTCTGATTCATCGGGTCCGGGCACCGGCTGTTCCAGATCTCAAGGCTCAGTATTCGGCGGTCGAGAAAGCTTTTGCCCCGCTTTGTGTATTTACTGCCTGTGGCATGGCCTTTGCGCACGGGTCTAATGATGTTGCCAACGGAATTGGCCCACTAGCGGCGGTAGTGACTACTGTTACGACTCAACAGGTTGGAGCGGCTGCTGAACTTCCTTTTTGGATCTTGCTGCTTGGAGGGTTTGGGATCGTCCTCGGGTTGGTGACGCTGGGCTATCGCGTCATGCAGACGATTGGGAAACGTATCACCGAACTGACTCCCAGCCGGGGTTTTTGTGCCGAGCTTGCGGCGGCCGCCACCGTGGTAGTTGCCTCGCGATTCGGCTTACCGGTTTCGACCACGCATATTATTGTCGGCGCTGTTATGGGTGTTGGATTGGCCCGCGGCATTGCCACCATCGATCTCCGGGTAATTTCGCGGATTGTTGCTTCCTGGGTGATCACAGTTCCCCTGGGTGCCGTGCTAGCCGCAATCTTCTTTCTGATCCTTCGAAGCCTGTTCCTGTAGGCGGCTGGAGGACAGATACCGGATGCCGGATGCCGGATGGCACTCCTGTCAACACGCTCTCAGGTTATCTGGACCATGGTCGTGGGAATTGAACCACTAAATCACTAAGACACAAGAGAATCCTACTAGTGAATTCGTGTTTTAGTGGTTGATCCTATGTCCTGACCGGCCCCCATTTGACACTTGACACTTGCCATTTGACATTCGGCATCCGTCATTCTTTATTGAGAACTTAATCGCGAACTTTGTCGGAATCCTGGGTGGATGAATCGACAAGGTTCACGACAAAGCTTGCGACAAAGGGACCCAGTGCATCTGGCATCCAGCATCCGGCAGCCTCCTTGCAAATTCCTCTTATTGCATTACGATTTTGGCGGGAAGTGCTAGTATGTGAACGAGTTGCAATTCCACAGAAGAAATTCTTGAAGAAAGGTAGTTAACGTTGGACAAATCCGATCTCACCCTGGTCAAGGGCGTTGCTAAGATTTCGGCGGGAAGACTGCAGGCCGCTGGAGTTAAGACGATCTCCGGGCTTGGCAGATTATCCGTTGAGAAAATCGCGGAATTCACTGGGTTTCCTGCTGTTCGGGCCGGCTTGATAAGGGCGGCTGCCGTGGAACTCCTTGAAGTCGCTGAACCGGGCGCGCAGACTGAAGCCGCCTCACCATCGGTCGCTGAACCAGAAAAGACCAAGAAGCCGAAGAAAAAAAAGGCCGGCAAAAAGGGAAAAAAGAAGCAGGCCGGCAAGAAGGGTAAGAAAAAGCCGGACGACAAAAAGGGCAAAAAGCGCAAGAAGAAGAAAAAATAGAAGGGCTGCGACACTGAAGCAGCTTTAGCTCGAATGAGAGATCAGATAAAGGTCTTCCACTTGGATTCAGCTGAGTGGGAACGATCCAGGGCGCTTCTGACGAATGAGTACACGATACGCGAAGAAGCCCTCCTGCCGGGAATTCGTACATACTACGACACCTTCGACTGGAGGCTTTTTCGTAAGAGGCTGGTGCTCGAGAAGGTGAAGTTCCAGGACAAGACCGAGTTGCAGTTCCATTCGTTCGATGGCCAACTCGTCTCAGACACCCTGCTTTCAGCCGAACCCGGGTTTGTGTGGGACCTGCCGGAAAGTTCTCTGCGGGAGAAACTGGCTCCTATCGTTGAAATGCGCCGCCTGCTGCCCCTCGCCGAAGTGAGTTTTCATGGGAGCCGGTTCAATGTCCTGAATGCGGACGAGAAGACAGTTGCCCGGGTGTTGATGAGACAGCGAAAAGCGGCGCGACCGTGGGAGAGCAAGCTGGAAGAAGCACTTCCTGTGAGCCTTGAAGTTGTCTCGATTAGAGGTTACGAGAAGGAGTACTCGCGGATTATTTACTTCGTCGAGTCTCATCTCCCGGTTGGGAAAGTGTCCGCGAGCGAACTTGCGACGTCTCTGGAGTTGGTGGGACGTACTCCATGTGACTATTCGTCTAAACTGAGGGTAGATCTTGAGCCCGGGATGGCGGCCTGCGAAGCAGTAAGAGAGATCTTTCGAAAACTCCTGGATGCCTTGCTCGTCAATGAAAAAGGAACTCGGTTGGACCTCGATTCCGAGTTCCTACACGATTTCAGGGTTGCAATCAGAAGAACTCGAGCGGCGCTTACCCAGCTCAAGAGTGTCATTTCACCTGAGATTCGCAATCGTTTTAGGCCCGAGTTCTCCTGGTTGGGAAGCCTGACCGGGCCGGGCCGCGACCTGGATGTCTCTTTGCTCAAAATGCCCGAGTATCGAAATAGAGTTCCGCAATCCGCTCGGGACCACCTTGAGCCTCTGACAGACTTCTTAGTGGCGGAGAAAGCAGATGAGCGGAAGAGACTGATAGCGGCCTTGGACTCGGAAAGGTACCTCAACCTGGTGACGGACTGGCGAGCGGTACTTGACGATGGGCCAGGTACCGCTTCAGATGCACCCGCGGCTGCCACACCGATCAAGGAAGTTGCTTCGAAACGAATCTGGAAGATCTATCGTCGGGTATTGAAAATGGGAACGCGTGAAGTCGGACCCGCCGAGGTGGAGGTGCTTCACCGGCTGCGAATTGAATGTAAGAAGCTAAGGTATATGATGGAGTTCTTTCGTACGCTATATGAGCCGAAAGAACTCAAAGGCCTTATCAAGATTCTGCGCCGGCTCCAGGATAATCTCGGCGACTTCAACGACTGCGAAGTTCAGCAGGTGAAGTTGAGGGAGTTTGCTCGGGCTATGATGGATCGAGGAGGCTTTCCCCCTGAGACATTTATGGCCCTGGGCTGCCTGGTTGAACGTCTCGAAAAGTGTCAGACAGTGGAGTTGGGGCGTTTTGAGGAGCGCTTTGGCGACTTTTCCCGACCCGAGAACCAGGAACGCTTTCGTTCACTATTCTCTTCCAAAAGAAAACGGGCTGAGCAGCATTGAGCGTATTCTCTGTTTACAACATCAAGGGCGGCGTCGGTAAGACAGCAGCCGCAGTGAATCTGGCCTATCTCTCCTCACTCGATGGATCTCGGACGCTTCTCTGGGATTTGGATCCACAGTCTTCAGCCACCTTCTACCTGCGGGTGAAGCCAAAGATAAAAGGCGGCAGCAGAGGCCTGATCAGCGACCGGAAATGTATCGGCTCGTCGATAAAGGGCACTGACTTTGAGAACTTTGACCTGTTGCCTGGAGCCTTCTCTTACCGAAAGCTCGACCGACTCCTCTTGGACTCAGGTGATCCGGCGAAGAGTCTGGCACGCCTGCTGAAACAATTGGCTGGAGAATACGATCGAATATTCCTGGACACCTCTCCTGGCATGACCGTATTGGCAGAGGCTCTCTTCAAAGTCTCGGATACACTTCTCGTCCCGACGATTCCGACAACCCTTTCAATGAGAACCCTCGACCAACTTCAAAAGTACTATCGCAAAAGATCGCTGGACCGCTCCAGCGTCCTGGGGTTCTTTAGCATGGTTGACCGTCGAAAAAAACTCCACCGGTCTCTTTGTGACTCGAGTACGAAGAAACCGTTCAGATTCTTGAACGCTTGCATACCGTTCTCGAGCCTCGTGGAACAGATGGGGCTGCACCGAAATCCGGTTTGTTCTTTCGCGGCTTCGAGCAAACCATCCCGCGCTTTCAAGGAGCTCTGGGAGGAAATTCGCGGGATCGGGGAGGACCGGTAATCGGCCTGCCCTCCATAGCTTCAGCGAAGGAGGGTGATCGGCCTGCCCTCCATAGCTTTAGCGAAGGAGGGTAATCGGTAATCGGTTATCGGGGGAACTTGAGGCTTGGGGCTTGGTGAGATTGACCACCAAATCACAAAAACACTGAGGTCCCTTTGTGTTTTAGTGACTTTGTGGTTAAACCCAGGCCGCTTGCTCTGCCCGACCAGGGTGAAGATGCGAGCTACCCGGAAGTCGGAAGTTAAACACGCGGTGCGTACTGATTGGATTCGAAATGGACGGTGCGATAATATTGGTCACTAACAAAATAACCTTTTAAGCTTTTGGGCGAGTGCCCGCTTGTCAGTAACTTCCAGGGGGGCATTTGTGCTTTGAATAGAGAACTACGTTAGCTCACGCAGTGACTTTTAACAGCTCCATCACATTCAACCCTGGCGAGAAGTACTCAGAAGCGGGTTCTACTGCCCGTTGGCTTTAAGACAGAGAAAGCAGGAATGAAGTGAAGAAATCGGATGTGTTCCCCGTTTGGGGGCGAATCCTTCAAGGCAGGAAGCCTTTCCTGGCCATAGAGATCACGGATCAGTGCCCGTTGAACTGTCCTGGCTGCTATGCCTTCGCGCCGGGGCATCGGGGACCAGAGGAAGAACAGATACCGTTAACGAACTTCAAGGGCGACGATCTTATCGAGAGAGTGTTGGAGCTCGTCCGTTACCACCGCCCCATGCACGTTTCTATCGTGGGGGGCGAGCCGTTGGTCCGCTACCGGGAATTGAGTGTCCTGCTGCCTCAGCTTGAAGCTATGGGTATCGAGGTTCAGCTGGTGACCAGTGCGGTCCGTCCGATTCCAGCCGAGTGGGCCAAGATCAAACACCTTCAGCTGTGTGTGTCAGTGGACGGTTTGGCGGAAGAGCATGATCTTAGGCGTGCGCCCGCTACTTACGACCGAATTCTCGAACATATTGCCGGACACAAGATCACAGTTCACTGCACAATAACCGAAAACATCTGCGTTCGTTCCGACTATCTTGACCGGTTTTCTCGCTTCTGGTCGGATCGACCGGAAGTATCAAGGATTTGGTTTAGCCTGTATACACCCCAGGAGGGTGAAAAATCCGAGCAGCGACTCACGCCGGAGACTCGCCTTGCTGCGATTGAGAAACTCGACTCCTTAAAGGATGAGTTCCCGAAGATTCACATGCCTCTCAAAGCGATCGAACAGTACCTCGACCCTCCAGAATCGCCCGAAAAATGCATTTTTGCCCAGGTGGCCGTGAATTACTCCCCGGATCTACGCACTCTGATCACCCCCTGCCAATTGGGCGGACGCCCGGTCTGTAGCGAGTGCGGGTGTTTTGGAGCTATTGGCTTCGGGTCAGTAGGAAAGCTCAGGATTGCCGGCGTCCCGGTGGGCAACATTTTCTTCACTTCGTTGAAAATCGGTAAGCGCCTGGGACGAAATGGCGCGGGGCCACCGGTTCGTCCGGCGGAGCAATTCATAACTACGACTCCGAGTCAACCAACCCTGGAAGCTGACGAATCGCCTCGGTGAGTTGGGATTAACCACTAAGTCACAAAATCACTAAGATCTCTTTGTGCTTTCGTGGTTAACCTCCACAGGCTCCAAGCGGAATAGCAGGAGGGTCCAGCCGCTGAAAGAACCCTTTAGAGTAATGTGGTTTTACAGCCTGTCCTGTGTATGAACTGCTGCCGACTTCCCATCTGTTTGACCGAGGCTATTCAGTAGCAAACTTGCCTTAGAAACGTAGTATTCTAGGGGCTAGAAATGTGGCCGAAAAGTCGGATTTTGGTAATAGGACCTTTGGTGTTGTTGGCCTTTTTTGCCCTGGGGCAGGGCCAATCGACAGGAACCATCACCGGCGTCGTGAGAGGGTCTGACGGAGCTCCGGCTCACCACGCCACAGTAATGGTTGTGCAGACCGGTGACACGGTCGAGAGTGATCATGAAGGCAGATACCGGATAGAGAACCTGCGCCCGGGAACCTATGACATCTTTTCCTACGTAGCCACCTATACTTCACAGGCATCAATGGTCCAGTTGGAGCCGGATGCCACGGTAACCGTGGACTTCGTGTTGGAATTGACTCCGATTCGCCAGTCCGTCACCGTCACAGCCAGTGGAAGGCATGAGACCACGTTCGAAGCGGTGCAGACGGTGACGAGTCTCGAAGCCTTTGACATCTCTGAGGCGATGGCGCCGTCGATCGGCGAAGTCCTGGACGGACAACCGGGCGTCGCGAAGAGGAGTTCTGGCCCCGGGAGTGCTCGCCCGGTCATTCGAGGGTTTGACGGTGATCGCGTTCTGGTGATGCGAGACGGCATGCGTGTGGGGTCTCTGGGCTCTCAGTCGAGTGACCACGGAGAACCGATTGACCCGATCAGCCTGGAGAGACTTGAGGTTGTGAAGGGCCCCGCGACTCTTCTTTATGGCAGCAATGCGATCGGTGGAGTCGTGAATGCGATAACCCGCCACCACGAGATGCACAAACACCGCCACGAAGGATTGAGAGGCCAGGTGTCGGGTGCACTGGGATCAAACAACGGTCTTTTTGGAGGAGGCGGTGTAGCAGAATACGGCACCGGCAACTGGATGTTTTGGGGAGGAGGTGGAGGCCAGCGCACTGGCGACTATAGCTCAGCAGAAGGAACGGTGGAGAATTCGAAGGCGCGCGTGGCGAATCTTTCGGCTGGACTCGGCTGGTTTGACACCCGTGGCTACGTTAGTTTTGGCTACAACTTTGCCGAAGGGAGGTATGGAATACCATCTGCTGAGGACCGGCATTCGCATCATGATCATGAGCATCCCGCCGAGGGTGTGGACGAGCCGGATGGGGAGGAAGACCACGAAGAGTTAGAAGCAGTTGACGTGGCGTGTGACCACCACAACATGCGCGTTACTGGTGGAATTCAAGAGCTAGATTCCTTCGTCAAGACGATTCGCCTCAGTTTCAATTATTCGCTGTGGCAGCACAATGAACTGGAACTGCTGCAGAGCGGCGTCGAGGAGGTAGCCACAACCTTCGACAATAAGGAGTTGGGCGACCGCGCGGATTTTGACCAAGCTGATAGCGGGGCTCTTTCCGGTACTTTTGGGGTTTGGGGCCTTAATCGAGACTATGCGGTCGTGGGTGAGGAAGCGCTTTCGCCTCCAGTCGATCAGAATGCCTTCGCCTTGTTTGCTTTGGAAGAGCTGACGTTTGATCGGGTCAAACTCCAGCTCGGCGGCCGAGTCGAGTATACCCACTACAAACCTTTGGGACCCTCAAACAGGCCGCCGCCGGAGACGCCAACGGCAACCGAGTCTGCCCTTACGACTGGAGTTGAGTCTGGAGAGACAATGCTTCCTGAACGAGACTTCACGGGTTTCTCGTTTGGAGCAGGTACGCGGGTCCGCCTCTCCGAGAACGACGCCTTTGTGGCCAACTTCAGCAGTTCCTTCCGTGCCCCTGCACTTGAGGAACTCTATAACTACGGACCCCATGTGGGAAACCTTGCGTTTGAGATCGGGAATCCGGGCCTGACAGGAGAACGGAGCAATGGGATTGACTTGTCTCTGCGCCATGCAGGAGAGCGGGTCCGGGCCGAGGCAAACTTCTTCTATTACAGCATCGATGATTTCATCTTTGGCGCCCCAACAGGAGAGATTGAAGACGGCCTCAATGTCCTTGTGTATACACAGGGGAATGCCAGGTTCGTCGGTATGGAGGCGGGATTAGACGTTAGCCTCCACGACTCGGTCTGGTTGAACCTGGGGCTGGACTCTGTTGATGCCGAACTGAAGGGTTCGGGTACACCGCTTCCCAGAATTCCCCCACTTCGAGGCAGTATCGGGATGGATTTTCGGTCAAAAGGATTCAGTATTCGCCCCGAGGTAGTGCTTGGAGCCGCCCAGGATCAAGTCTTTCCAACGGAAACTCCGACTGCCGGCTACGCAGTCGTTAACCTCAAAACCGTATACACGCTCCCACAGCAGCATTTCGTGCATAATTTCTACTTTGAAATCTTTAATATCGGGAACGAACTCTATCGGAACAGCGTGTCGCTAATCAAAGACGTAGCACCCGAAATGGGAAGGGGAGTCAGGTTCAGCTATGTCGTTAAGTTCTTTTGAATGACATGGGCCTGACTTCACCACCAAGAATCAGGTGTTTGTCCTTGGAGTGCGGCAGCCCTAGCTGCCGCTTTGGTTCTTTGTGCCTTTGGGTTGCCTGAAGAAAGCGTCAGCTTAGCTGCCGCTTTCTCATCCGAAAGGTGGATCTACGGCGGGGAAAACATTCAGTCCCGCCGCATTAAATTCTGCGTAAGGTACCGTTCCATCAAGCGATCGAGGAACTCGTCTGTCTTAATCGAGACACCGATATTGCAGTTCGGCTCTTGGCTTTCATCGATCACGGTGAAACCACCGTCAATCACACGGACGTGAGCGGGACGCATTTCAAACAAGTCGGGCCAGAGAACCATGCCGACTGCCACACAGTCAAAGAGCGTCGGAGTTTCACGTCCCCACAGCGTGTAGAGCGCAGACAAGCCATTGGTCAAGGGGGACTGGCGCATGAGCAGTTTCAGCCTCCGCTCCTCATCCCATTTGACAAAAGTCGTGACATCCAAACCCGCATAAGTCAGTTTTGCCCCGCTAGCCGAAAACAGTTTGGAGGCCTCTACGTCCGCCCGTACATTCCATTCCGCGTCTGGAACCGGCCCGGTTCCGTAGCCCATGTAGAACGAGCCGTACATCGAGTACACATGTTTCGCGAGCTTCAGAGCCTCTCCGTCCTTCCGTATGATGTCCATCATGTTCGGAACCGGTCCCACCGTTATCAGAATCACCTCGTTCGGATACCGGCGCAGATTCTCGATGATGAAGTCAACGGCACTTTGCTCGATCGGTTGCACCTTGTCGAAACCTTTGCCCCAGTTGAACTGGGCTGAATAGTGTTCCCTGGTCTGCCTTCCCAAAACGACTGGAATATCCTCCCGGCCGGTCTCATACAACATTCGGCAAGCGATCTTGGCCCGTTCAGGAGTATTGCCGTAATCCATAACCAGACCCAGGATCTCGAATTCAGGACTGGTCAGAACCATCGCCAGCGCAAAAGCATCGTCGATGTCGTCGCCCAGATCACAGTCAAAAATAATCTTCTGCTTCTCGGCAGCCGGCGAGAAAGCCGTGATTAGAAAGAGCGTCAAGACAAAAAGAGGTAGTTTCTTCATAATCCTTGTCCCCAGTGATAGTCAGTTGCCTGTCTGAAGAAGACTCAAGGCAGAATACACAGCACAAGGGGAAAAATATAGGGGAAGTCTTGAGTCTTGAGTCTTGGGTCTTGGGTCTTGGGTCTTGGGTCTTGGGTCTTGGGTCTTGGGTCTTGGGTCTTGGGTCTTGGGTCTTGGGTCTTGGGT
>JAUVSF010000663.1 GCA_030597245.1 Acidobacteriota bacterium | reverse complement strand
TCGGAAGAAGGCCGTCGAAAAGGGGAAGGGACTTACGCTATCCGGCCTTTTTGAACCAGGTATTGATTCCGAGTCGAAGGATGTTATGACGACTTGGCTTTCAAGAGCTCGTTATGACGAACTACTCGAGGCAGGAGAGACGAAGATTCGGTTGAACAGGCTTTCGACCAAGTTTACGCTCAAAGGAGAAATCACCTATTCCCTTCAAGTTGACAAGAGGGAAACCAGCGTACCTGCTCTGGTTGTAGTCGATGCGAGGGGCGGCAGGTGGGTCTTTCAGAAAGTCAGAGGAAACCCGGTCTTGCTCGAGTTTTCTAACCGCTACTATCGTGAATACCTCAAGAGCGTGATTTCAAACCAGCCGGGCAGTCTGCGTTGGATTCGTGAACTGCCCCCGGTAAAATGATCCGGGCGTGAGCGCTCTAGTATAATTAAGCTTTCAATAATCGAAAGAGCCTGAAGAACATGTGTATAGCAAATGTTGAGGTCGCCATCCAGGACATCAGAGACGGCAAAATGGTGATTGTCGTCGATGAAGAGGACCGCGAGAATGAAGGCGATTTGACGATGGCTGCCGAGACCGTGACTCCGGAGGCCATCAACTTTATGGCCACTTACGGTCGTGGCTTGATCTGCATGCCGATGACTGAGAGCAGACTCGACGAGTTGAGAGTTCCCGAGATGGTGGTAAACAACGAGTCTGTCCATGGGACCGCATTCTGCGTCAGTATTGAGGCGAGAAAGAACGTTTCTACCGGGATCTCTGCTGCTGACCGTGCTATGACGGTTCTAACAGCGATAAACCCTGACACCAAGCCTAATGACCTGATTCGTCCGGGGCACATATTTCCATTGCGAGCCAGAGCGGGAGGAGTTCTGGAACGAACAGGACAGACAGAAGCGGCTGTGGACCTGGCGCGACTTGCGGGATTCGCACCGGCAGGTGTGATCTGCGAGATCATGAATTCGGACGGGACCATGGCCCGGAGGAAAGACTTGGAGAAGTTCGCGGAACAACACGGGATGGTGATCGTCTCCGTCGTTGATCTGATCAAGTACCGCCTGCGTACCGAACGGTTCGTCCGTAGACTCCAGAGCTTACCGTTCGATTCCGAGTTTGGAGGTTTTCAGCTCCATTTATATGAAAGCCGGCTGGATAAGGGGCACCACCTGGCCCTGGTGAAGGGAGATATCTCCGGAGAAGAGCCGGTTCTGCTTCGGGTGCACACGGAATCAATCCTGGGAGACGTTTTTGCCAGTACGATGTTCGAGCCGGGTAACGAACTGAGGGAAAGTCTGAAACGTATCCAGCGCGAAGGTCGTGGCGTCCTCGTCTACCTGCGCCTCAGCGACCGTGAAGACCATCTCGTGAGTGAGGTCCTGGAGCATCTCGGGGAACTGGTGCGAAAAGTCGAGAGAGGAAGCTTCAAGGATTATGGGATCGGGGCGCAGATTCTGGCTGATCTGGGTTTGCACCAGGTTCGGCTCTTGACGAACCACCCGAAGAAACTGGTTGGCCTGGAGGGCTTTGAAATCAACATTGTCGAGCAGATTCCGGTCGTGGCCCGTACGGATGAGCCGGCCTTGGCACGGGTTGGTTCTCCGAAGAGTTAAGAAGAAAGATCTACCACCAAGTCACCAAGGACACCAAGGGAACCCCTTTCTTCTTGGTGATTCTTGGTGTCTTGGTGGTAAACCTTCCTCAGCTGCCGTCGACCTTTTCGGTCAAATAGCCTTCCCGGTGACGGATTTTCAACTTGTCCATCTTCCCGTCACCGTCAAGATCAAGCTTCACTTCGACCTTTATTTTTCGATACTTTCCGTCTTTCTTGGTGTTACTCGACACATATCCCATCGAATACTGGTTTCTCAGTAGCATAGAGATGGTCTGAAATATGGATGGGAACTCGGCAGTGAATCTCGGGAAGAACGACTCGCCTCCGGTGTACTTTGCGAAGGCCTTCAAGGTGGCGTCTCCCTGATAAAAATCCATTCTTTGCATCCCGCCCATTCGGTGCTCAGCTCGGGCGCGCAGATTGCCCCCCAAACTCACCGTGTAGATGACGGCATCTCCCCGCTTGACTCGGTCCAGAGTCTCGCCCAGGTTGAGCTTGCTAAACGTATCAAGTCCCGAAGACAGCAGAATGATAGCCACCCTCTGGTCGAGTTCCTGTACTCGGTCGAGGGTGTCAACCACTGTGTCGTACATATTGCTCTCCCTGTATGCGGGGTAATTCAACTTTCTCAGGGAGTTATAGACATGGGCCTTGTCCTGTGTGAAATCGACCAGTATCTCAGGGCGGATGTCATAAGCGATGACGGCTACCCAGTCACCAGGTCGCATCCCGTCCACGAACTGGTAGGAGGCCATAATCGCTTCGTAGAGCATCTCCCAGGGGATCACTTTACTGTACTCCGTCACCAACACCGCCGTCAAAGGGGCATCGATCGGTTCAAAAAAGGTGATCTCCTGGAGTACTTTGTCCTCATAAATCTCGAAGTTGCCTTGTTGGAGGCCTGTGATCAAGTTTCCTTTCTTGTCCCGCACGGTGACGTCGACTCTAATCTGCTGCACCGAAATCCTTAGCGCGGCCCTTCCCAGAGGCTTGGAGTCCTCCTCTTCGATCGGCCGTTCTTCCTGCTGTTCCTGAGCGCCCAGGTAAGGAAGGCTAAGCGCAATAAGAGAAGCGGAAAACAGTGATACAAGTATAGATTTCGTCATATCGTCTCCTGATCGGTGACCCGGGTTCAATATATAAGAGTCTGTTGCCCAAACCGCAACAGGTCAAGCTCGAAGCTCGAAATC
>JAUVSF010000011.1 GCA_030597245.1 Acidobacteriota bacterium | reverse complement strand
TTTCAGCTTCAACACTTCATGCTTTTCAACGGGAAGATCCTACTCGTGTTCTTAGCCTTTCAGGCGCTGAACCTCGTAGTGTTCATTTGCAATCACCGAGTGCTACTGCTTCGAGATCGCGCCTTTACTTGTTGGTGACAGGTGACCTGCGTTTGTCAGTAGGCAAGGCAAGAGCTGCGCCTTAATCATATTGATTTGACAGCGCCCCCACAAAGGGGCCCCCAAAGCGGGACCCCTTTGAGCGCACTTTCTGTAACCGCGGATTACCAGAGGAACTTCAAACCGAGTTGGATTTCTCTGGCAGGACCTGCGCCGCGAATCTGACCAAAGCGAGAACTCGCATAGTCGGTATTAGGGTTACCCAAGTTCACGTTATTGAACATGTTGAAAAACTCAGCACGGAACTGGAAGCGGGTTTCCTCAGTGAGTGGCACGTTGAAATCTCTCAAGATCGCAAGGTCAAAGGTCCAGAAACCGGGCCCAGCGATCAGTCCCTTACCGGCATTCCCGTATTGACCTTCCGGTATGTCGGTAGAGACACTGGTGTCAGAGTATTCGGTTATTTCTTCGGCCCGGGAACTGTTGCTCTTGCCTGGATTGCCAGAGACATTGGCATGAGCTGACCAACCCGTTCCGTCAAGCTTCATGTCACCCCACCAGAATTCCAGTGGCCCGCCGGTTGTGGCCCGGAAAATGGGAGAGAAAGTCCAGTTCCTGAGGAACGCATTGTCGCTCTGCGGCTCCCAAAGTACCGAGGCAGCCAGAACGATCCTGCGATCGAATGCCGCCAATCCCTGTTCCGATTTCAAGATATCGAAGGGATTCGGCGCGTCACCTCCCAGGTTGGACGTTGAGTTTTGATCTATCGCCTTGGACCAGGTGAAGACAGTCAGAAAGTGGAGCCCACCCGAGAGGCGCTTGTTCACCTCCACGTCCAGGCCGTGATACCACGAGTTGTACATGCTACCCAGCATCAGATTGTAGTAGGCACCGAAGTTGCCCCGGCCGTACATGACACGTTCGTTGATGTTGTCGAAGGTGGACTGTCCCGGTATGTACATCGCCGGATTAACGGGATAGAAGCCCAGTGCTTTCTTTCCGATCTTTCCCACGTAGTCAACCGAAATCACGAGGTCCCGAGTCACCTGCCGCTGTACACCCAGATTCCAGTGATAGTAGTAGGTGTTTCGCAGCCCCAGGTCCGTACTCAGAGGATTCAGCGGTCTGAAAAACCCTCCCTCCTGGGGAGTTGGGTTCGGAGGCGGCAGTTCGCGCACCTGGCCTATGTTAGGAGCCCCAAGCTTTCCATCAGAGAAGCTTTCCGTGCCCGAAAAAGGAGGGTTCACTTGCGCCAGTGTGTCGGCATTTGCCGTGTCGTAAAAGACACCTGCTCCACCGCGGATACTCGTGATCCCGTCCCCACCTAGGTCATAGGCAAAACCCAGGCGAGGCGCGAAGTTGTTCTTATCGGCTCTTACTAGACCTCGGGGTAGGTCCGCGTTCGCGAAGAGATAACCCGGGGGAGGGTCGTCCAGGCCTGGCAACTTGGTCATCTGGGCTCCGCAAGCTAGCAGATCCTTGGCATTCCCCGGCTGGGTCGGATCCTCGCGACAATCATCCCAGGGCATGGCCATGGAACTCAGGGCAATCTCCTGTTTGCTGTTCCAGGGTGAAGGTAACTCGTAGCGCAGCCCCAAGGTCAGCACCAACTTGGGATTGACGCGCCATTCATCCTGGAAGTAGAAACTCCAGTACCATGGCTGTACGGTATCGTTGTTGCGCCGGCCGAATCCCAGCCCAAGTGACCGGTATGCTCCCAGCATGAAGTCGGCCAATGGATCGCCCGATCGAGCGCCGTTGAAGTCGAACCGCGGCGGGGACAACCAGGCCTGGAAGAACGCCAGCCTGAAGAACTCTGCACCGAACTTGAACGTGTGAGCCCCTTTGGTCATAGTCATCGACTCGTGGAAGGTGAATGATTCACCTTTGTTGTCAAACTGGGATTGCGAGTTCAGGTTGAAACGACCCGAAGTTCTGAACCTTGTCGAGCCATAATCCGTGGAGTCGGGCATGTCCAGCCCCAGCTCGGCGTTGGTGCGCCGTTGGATATTCTCGATCAACTGCGGGTTCCACATATATCCAAAATTGAAACTGTTGATCCAAGTCGGCGAAATCGTGTAGGTGTGGCCAATTCCAAAGTTGTGAATCCTGGTTGCATCCTGCCAATCCTGCCATCCGGGAATATTACCGGTCATTCGGTTTGGTCGGTTAGCTGTATTGTAGTAGTAGTGAGCAAAGAGGTTTTGTGTGTCGGTCAGATTGACGTCGCCGCGCAGCATAACGTTGTCGTTATTGATGGGAGCCGGCCGGTTCTCTTGATAGGAGCCATCAGGCTGGTTTGGGAGAGGCAGATACTCAAGAAGACCGACGCTCACCGGGTCGAACATCGAGGTTGGGATCTGATTGTCTCCGAAGTCCTCACCCGTGTAAGGATTCACCAACTGGTCAGCGACATCAGAGAAATCTCCACTCCTCTCAGCAGCTGTAGGCGTGAATGCACTGGTGGCTGACGGCGATGGACGATCACGATAGCCATCATAAGAACCGAATATAAACACTCTGTCTTTTATGATCGGCCCACCGGCAGCAACACCAAACTGGTTCTGAGACAGCGGGGCCTTTTCAGCCTGGAAGAAATTTCTTGCATTCAAGGCGTCGCTACGATAAAACCACCACGCAGAACCATGGAACTGGTTGGTTCCGCTTTTGCTCACGAAACTGACAATAGAACCCGGGTTTCTTCCCTCGGCGGCCGAAAAGTTGTTGGTTTTGATGCGGAACTCCTGGATGGCGTCCGGTGGAGGCGGGTTGTTACCCGTGTTCCGCGAAGGGTTATTAAAATAAACACCGTTCACCGTCATGTAGTTCTGGTTTGTTCTGCTGCCGTGAACACTCAGCGTTGGACCACTGCGGGAACCTGTTTGCACTACGGGGGCATTGACGACGGTGACACCAGGCACCAGGTTCGCCAGTCCGACAACATTTCTGCCCCGCATCGGCAAATCGACAATACGCTTGTCTTCGACGACAGACGAGAGCTCGGCACTGCGCGTGTCCACCATGATCGTTCCGCCGGTGACGGTAACTGAGTCGACGATTTCCCCGAGCTGAAGCGGCAGATCCACCCGAACACGATCGCTCACTCCGACGCGAACCTCAGTTTGCTCGAATCTCTTGAAACCTTGAATCTCCGCTGAGATGGTGTAAGTACCCGGAATCAAGACCGGAAACTCGTAGAAACCTACGTCGCTGGTCACGGTGCTGCGCACCGAACCAGTTTCCGGGTTGGTTGCGGTTACGTCGGCTCCGGGAATGGCTGCCTTAGAGGCGTCCATCACCGTGCCGTACACACTTCCGGTCGTGAGTTGCCCAAAACCGAATGTTGAGAAGAGAAGAAATACTAAGAAAGAAACCGGAAGAAACCTGCTGAAAAGACTCATTTCTACCCCTTTTGCAGTGCGGCCATAGTAACCAACGACCGATGTTGAGCTAATCGCCCTCGATCGCATTAGCAACGGTTAGCACCCGCTGCGGAAGCTTGAATCTGGAGAATCGTATAACATATACAATGGTAATAGCAAGAAAGAATTCGAGGGATTCGCGCTGTAGAGGTTTCTGAGTCCGTTGGAGTACCCGGTACCAGGCCCATTCACGTTGACAAGAGCACTCCAACGGGTAAGACAATCGTAGTAGATGCCGGATGCCGGAGAGGATTCCGCAAATCGAAAATCCCAAGTGCCGGACCTGTCCTCCATAGCTTGCAGAGCGAAGGTGGATTCTGTCGCACCGTAGCTCGGAGAGCGAAGGTGGGTACCGCGTTTCCAACTCCCAGCTCCCAGCCCCAAGTCCCAAGCCTCAAGCCGGATGTTCCCGGTTGCACCCCGATCACCGAGCACGAGTTAAGATACCCAGTTCCCGGCCCCCGATTCCCAGCTCCCAGTTCAGCCCCGCCTCGCGGGGCGATATGTGTCGAGCGCAGGGCATAAGCCCTGGGGTAACAGCGATAACCTCACAGGAGTCCCGCCTTGCGGGACGGCATGAACTTCGCAGATCAGCCGTCTTCCAACGTCATGGACAGGGTGGAGCATCCGGAGCATGTCCTATCCGCTCGTCCTTTTCCGTAAGGCTCCCAAGTCCACCATCGGCGTTTCTGTCAAGTCCGGGGTGAATTTGATCTGGCACCTTTCCTTCACAACCGTTTTTCAACAACTTACCGCCCTTTCCTGGGGTAGACTTTTTCGCTCACCTCCGGCAAGCCGCTCTGCGACTGCGTTTCCCCACAGCGCGATTGGCTCCTCAACGAATTCAATCTCTCAAAGTCGCTGAAGAGCGCTTACATATGTTTACTTCACAAGTTTGGAGTGCCGGTTTTTCTTTGGGCCCCAAGGGGAGGAGGTACGCCTGCCGCTGATGAGTTTGTAGAGATCGATTCCATCATCATGACGGCGAGAAGCTTGTCTCACCGCAGACGATCAAGTGGCACTTCGGATTCCGAGTTCTCGAGTGTTGAGTTTCGAGTTCCGAAAACCGAAACCCAGAACCTGGAACCCAGCCCCGACAGCAAACCTTCAACCTATTTCCAGTCACCCGCGGGGTTCTCAATCAATCCCGCCTTTTTCCATTCTTCGAGAGTTGTCTTGATCTCGGAGGCGAAGTTGTCGGGTGGGTCGGTTTCGAGAAAAAGACGAAACTCCTGGACAGCAGCGTCATATTGGCCTTTCTCGGCATATATGTTGCCCAATAAGTGATGTGAAGCTGGGTACAAATAGGACTCGCTGCTCTCTTGTACTTTCCGAATGGATTCCTCCGCTTTCTCAATCTCTCCCAGATAGTACTGAGCGATAGCGTTGCAATAGCTGGCGGGAATCCAGTAGGGATCCAACTCGAGGGCTTTCTCGACAAGCCTTACGGCTTCCTCCAGACCGCCTGTCTGGAGCTCCAATTGAGCTAAGGAAACATGGGGTTTGACGTACCGGGGATCAGCGGCAATCGACTGCTGGAAAGCGTGTCGGGCCTTGTTCACATCTTGTTCTGCTGAGTAAGCCTCGCCGAGGCGGTACCAGGCTTCCGCAAATTCTGGATAAAGTTCGGTGGCCCCCTCGAGATGTTCAATCACCTTGGAGTACTTTACTTTCTTTCTTGAGAGTTCTTTATCTGCCTTCTGGTAGGCCTCCATGGCTTTCTCAGGTGCTTTCAGTGATGTGGTGCTGACAGTGGTGCCCTCTACATCCAATGGATACAGAATCATCACCCCAATATCTGGATTGTCTAAACGACTTCGGACTCCCAAAGAAACAGGGTCGGCTCGATAGCCAGATAAAGAAGCTTCGCACTGGCAGCGACTCAAGTCGACTTGGTGAAACGCGGTTTTCCCAAGTTGGGTTCGCTTATCCCCATCCGCTGGAATAGCCGGTCCCCCAATGCTGGCATCCATACTTCTGCCGTCCGGCTTGCCTTTGACGCCGGGGTTGCGTTCACTCATCCTGAAGCTAAAATGACCATTCGGCGAGGTATAGACTGACTGTACGACTGAGCCGTGGCACTTCAACTCCACCCGCACGACTGTCGGCAAGGCACCATCCGTCAGAGCTACCGTCCCAGTGATATAGATTTGATCGGTTTGTGCCAAGGTCAAGGCAACAAGGCAGAGAGATGAAAATAGGTAAGCCAAGCATGTCAGCCACATAGGTATCTCCAGAACAGGAACGAGGCATTGAGCTTTAAGAAATTATAGCATAGGTCCACACTATGGATTCGAACTTCCAGGGGTAAGCCTCACTTCGGGATTAGATACCCCGGCCGTAGGTTCCATCGGCCCGCCGCTGCCCGGAGTGCGAGCCGGCGGACCGTGGATCAGCAGAGCTAACGTCATAGGCAAGAACATTTTAGATCGGCTCTTGAAACGACTTTCTGGAAACACGACTATGCCTTCTTCAGGTTTGGTATGATTCAAGGGAATCTCGTTGGAGATTTTATGCAACTATGAAACGAAAAGGTAGGGACCGAACCATGAATATGGGGTTGGACAGCCGCTTTCTTCGGAAGTTCTTCTTTGGTTCCCTGATTCTCTTGGCTTTCGATTCTCAGCCTCCATATGTTCGCGCGCAAGAGAATGAAACGCTGGTGCGGGAAGAGGAGGGGGATTACTTTGAGAAATGGCAAAACGAGGACGTTATCTACCTTATCTCTGATGAGGAGCGCAATGTCTTTGAACAGCTAACAACGCCAGAAGAAAAAGAGCAGTTCATTGAGCAGTTTTGGTTCCGACGTGATCCCGATCCCAAGACTGCTGCTAACGAATACAAGACCGAGCATTACAGACGGCTCGCCTATGTGAATGAGAAATTCTCCGTGGGTATGCCGGGCTGGATGTCGGACCGAGGCAGAATCTATGTCATCCACGGTCCGCCAGCCCAGATCGAATCGCATCCAACAGGAGGGCAGTATCAGAGACCGCTGCGGGAAGGTGGAGGCTGGACTCAGGCCTATCCCTGGGAACGGTGGCGCTACCACTTCATCGAAGGGATCGGGCAGGATGTGGAATTGGAGTTCGTGGACCGGAGTTTGTCTGGTCAATACAAGCTGGCACTGAATCCGGAAGAGAAGGATGCGCTCCTTCAGATGGGAAAAGGTGGCGCTACCATTTTTGAGATCTGGAAACAGGAGAGTAAGGGCGATCGCCCTTATCTCGATCCCCGTAACCGTGATGCTTGGGCACATCTCCAACGACAAAAAGACAGGCCCTTCGAACGCTATCTGACCTATGCCAGGGTACAGGGTGCGAAACCAGTCAAATACACAGATTTGCAGGAACTCATAAAGATCAATGTAACTTACGAGAAGATCCCATTTAACGTACGTATAGACTTCTTCCAGCTCAATGATTCGCAGGTGCTGGTACCCATCACTATGGAGATGGAAGAAAGACACCTTACCTTTGAGCAACAAGATGACATGTACATGGCCGAGGTAGCCGTCTATGGGCTTGTCACCAGCTTATCCAACAGGATCATCGAAGAATTCGAAGACGACCTTGTCACTGGCCACCGAGTCCAGGAAGGAACCGCGGTTGGTACCGGCCGTGCGATATACCAGAAAATTCTAATCCTAGATAACGAAAGCCGTTACAAGCTGGAACTGGTAGTGAAAGATCTGAACAGTGGCAAAGTTGGTATCGTGCGCAAAGCCATCATTCTTCCCAGGTTTGGTTCCGGGGAACTTACTCTGAGCTCCCCGATTCTTTCCAATCAGATCCTCCTGTTGGAAGACTTGCCTGATGAAAACCCGATGTTTGTTCTGGGTGACGTTAAGATTCGCCCTAGTCTCGACAATGTTTTCCCTTCAAATCAGCCTTTAGGTCTCTATTTTCAAGCTTACAACTCAGCCTTGGATCAGAGCAGCCTCACCCCTTCCTTGAGAGTGACTCTCCGGATTACTCATGACGGAGAAACAGTTTTGGAACTGGTGGATGAAAGCGAGGAATCTGTGCAGTTCTTCTCGTCACAGAGGATGGTGTTCATCCAGGAACTTCCTATTATGGGTCTCCGGGAGGGCCGCTACCATCTGGAAATTAAACTGGATGACCATGTAGGCAACCAGACTGTAACTGCAGAGCTTGAGTTCGAAATGGTAGATCCGAGTGAAGTCCAGTCGAAGGATACAAAAAAGGCTGCTGCTTTATGAACCACGGAGATCATTCTCATCGGAACTGTTGATTGGCCGGCTTGAAAGATGCAGCGAATCCGGATTATTCAACCACAGAGAACCTGGCGCATAAAACCGCAACCAATCTGAATCCTACAGATGTGACAGAGCGCCCTTCATCACCAAGGCTGCGGAGGGCAGGCAGGTCGAAAGGCCGCGAAACCGGTCTCACACGAACTTCGTCACTCCCGGCAGGGCAATTTCGACCTTCGGTGCCGGTCCCCACTGATATTTCTCCGGCGAGAGGTCCTCGCGAGAATTCATCGCCATCTCCCAGGTGATCTCCTGCCCGGTGTAGGTGGCCATGCGGCCCATGATCGCCAGCAGCGTACTGTAGGACCTATCGCGGCCGTTGTTAATCGGCTTGCCGCTGCGGATGCCGGCAAACATTTCGTCGTGCTCGGTCTGGAAGATGTTGTTGTCTTCCCCACTGTAGACCCACGTATCACCGCCGGTCGTGACGGTCAGTCCGCCGCGCCGCTCGCGCAGCGTCGCGCTGCCCTTGGTACCGACGATCTCCGCAGACATGTTGTTCTTGCATCCGCCCATCTGCCGTGTGTTACTGAAGAGTTTCGCGCCGTCGTCGTACTCATAGACGACAGAGTGGTGATCGTATATGTTGCCATATTCAGGGCCGGTGCGGACCTGGCGGCCGCCCATCCCGATCGCCCGCACCGGATATCTTCCGTTCATGGCCCAGGCGCACGCGTCCAGGTAGTGCACATGCTGCTCGACGTTGAAATCGCCCGACAGCCAGGTGAAGTAATACCAGTTACGCATCTGCCAGTGCATGTCCGTCCACTCGGGTTTGCGACGTCGAATCCAGATCGAGCCGCGGTAGTCGTTCGCTTGAAGCATGGTCACACGGCCGATCGCTCCGCTCTGAATCCGCTTGACGACCTCTCTGAAACCGTAGGAATTTCGCAGGCAGAGACCCGAGACAACGGAGAGGCCTTTGCGTTTGGCTTCCTCGCAGGTAGCAAGCACGGAACGAATCCCCGGTGCATCGACAGCCACGGGTTTTTCGGCGAAAACGTGGAGCCCCGCATCGACGGCCGCCTTCAGGTGCATCGGGCGGAATTGCGGCGGTGTAGCCAGCAGGACGACGTCGACACCACTGGCGATCAACTCCTGGTAGGCGTTGAAACCGGTGAACTGTCGCTCAGAGGGAACGTCGATCTTATCGGAAAACTCTTCTTGCTCCTTCAAGCTGGCCAGGCCGATTTGCAGGCGGTCTTCAAACACATCGGCCATGGCGACCAATTTCACGTTCTTGTCGGCCTGCAGTGCCTGCAAGGCGGCGCCCGCCCCACGGCCGCCGCAGCCGATCAGTCCGACTCGCAGCAGATCGCTGCCGGTGACGTATCCGGCTGCAGCAGCTCGGACCGCCAGATCGGAAGTCCCGGCAGCCAGGGCTGCCAGACCAGAAGTCTTCAGGAAGTTGCGGCGCGACGACTGATCAGGCGTCGGCCGGTCTGTTTGTTTTCTTCGCATATCGTGGTCCTCCGAGTAATCAACAAGTTGGCGGTCGTTTGTTCTGCACTCGCCCTGGCGTATGCACTGACATCTCTCATTGCTTCAGCGGATGTAGTTCGAAGCGACGGTAGTAGATCTCGTTCCCTTCGCTTTGCAAGAGGATCTTGCCACCGGTGGGCCAAACGTCAAAAGCTTCGTTGACGGTGACGCCGTTGATCTTGATCGTCACTCTGCCGCCGTCACAGATGCACTCGACCCTGGTCCATTCACCGAGGGGGCTGGCGACGTCGTTCTTGCCGCGGGTGTCTACCTTCTCTTCGAAAAACGGTTCGTGCTTCGACCACCAGAACTGGTGTCCGCTGTACGGGGTCTTCCGGCCGCCCTTGGTCCATCGCGTTTTCCCGTCGGCAGCGACGGTCGTCTCCGAGGTCAGGTCGACGGAGATTGGATCGCCGTCTTTGTCGAGGCCGCGGATCGCGATCAGGTCACCCTCGCATCCCTGGGCGAGCTGGCATTCGAGCGAGGCCATCCAGATTCCGCTTCGGCTCGAGCCGTCAGGTCCAGTGCCGTGCAGCAACACGCCTGCGTTGCGGACGTATCCCGACCCATCGGTGTTTTCGCCCCACTTGTACTCGACGATCAGATGATAGTCTCTGTACGCCTTCTCCGTAGCGACGTAGCCCATTCCTTCGCCAGACACGTGGATCATCCCGTCGTGGACGGTGAACACTCCTTGCGGGTCGTTGTTTCGTCCCGGCCCTTTCAGCCAGGTATACAGCCCAGCAAGGTCCTTGCCGTTAAACAAGGTGATGACCTTTGCACCAGGCGAAATTGCGTCCTGTCTCGAACCCTCGGCAGCGAAGGCGGAAGCGGTGAGCAGGAACACAATCATCATGGGGACCATTCGATATTGAGTTTTCATGGGCCAAATCTCCTTTTCCGCTTGCGATTGCATTTCTATACGGGTGACCTGTGGAAGTCAACCGTCAATTTCTTTTCAACCGGAACGTTACCAACTGCTGTCGTGATCGGCCATAATATTGGAATGGGTTCCGAAAACAGATCACTTTTGACGAGGTCAGACATGGAAAACAACGAATCTATCCGCGAATCGGGGATCGATCGGCGAGCTCTTCTGAAGGTGGGTGCCGCTGCGATATACGGTACAGCACTGCATCGGCTTGTTCCGGCGTTGCCGGCGATGGCCGCCAAACCGGGAGAACCGACACAGTTCCAAATTGCCTGTATGACGTTGCCTTACGGACAATTTCCGCTGCAGCGGGCGTTGGCCGGAATCAAGGCAGCGGGCTACCAGTACGTGGCCTGGGGAACGCGTCACACGGAAACGCCGGGAGGCCCGCGTGTGCCGGTCATGCCCATCGACGCTCCGCCCGGGACGGCCCGGCAGTTGGCCACACGATGTCGCGACGAGGGTCTTCAGCCCCTGATGATGTTCTCGACCGTCTATCCCGAGGCGCCCGACGGTTTGACGGTGCTGACGAAGCGCGTAAGACAGGCCGCGGCCGCCGGTATCCCCCAGGTGCTGACCTTCGGCCACACGGAGGGCGGAAATACTAAACTGTGGATCGAGCGATTCAAGATACTCGGGCCGATCGCCAGCGATCACGGAGTGATGATCGTGGTCAAACAGCACGGCGGATCGACCGGTACCGGTGAGGCGTGCGCGAAGATCATCCGCGAGGTGAACCATCCGAACGTGATGGTCAACTTCGATGCCGGCAACGTGATGGACTATCTCAACGTCGACCCGATTCCCGACATCATCAAGTGTGCCGACGTCGTGCGGAGTTTCTGTATCAAGGACCATCGCAACTGGCCGAAGGACCAGGACTGCGGCCCGGGCTTCGGCGAGATCGACCACTACCGGCTGTTGCATGCGGTGGCCCTGAGGGGATTGAAGATGCCGCTGTGCTGCGAGAACATCTTCGCCCCGTTATTGCCGCGCCCCGAGACACCCGAGGAAATTGATGACATGGCCCGGCGTGCCCGGGTGTTCCTCGAAACCGTCATCGCCGGTCTGCAAGCGCAGCCCGGCTAAAGAGACGGTTGTTTTGTCTGATGGTCGGGGGACTCTTTTCCTGGTGAGTTTCTGGTAGAACTCCTGGATCAGTATTTTTCATTTGGCATTCCCCGATTCGTTCCCAAGAGTCCTGGATTCGGATTCGTGCTAACCGAATCGCAGGCGATTGACGCTTTAGAAAGGGCTGCTTTAGCGACGCTGCGCTATAGGTCAATTATGAAGGAAGTATCTGCAATCCTTATCTGCTTTTTATCCGTGATTGTATTGTCAGCATGTGGGGAACTGGGAGAGCCGGTCATCGATTTCGAGCCGCATGGTCTTTTGCTGGGATTGGCCATTCTGGATAAAGACGAAGAGGGGAGGCCCGTTCCACAACCCGCCCAAACCGGAATTCTGGTGAGAGAAGGAAATGATTGGAGCTACCGGAATATTGAAGACCCGGACAGCAATGTGATTCACAAAGCCATGGTGTTCGAGCCGACGGATGGGAACGCCGGAATTCTGACGCTGGGGGGGGTGCGCGCAATTATTAAGCTTTGGAGGAAGGGTGAACAGCCTGAAATCCTGTGGGAAAAAGACTTTGGTGGGAGCTTCAGCCGCATGCGTGATGCCGAGGTGGCCGATATTTACGGAGACGGGTCGTTCGCCATTGCGGTAGCGACTCACGATCAAGGCGTGGTTGCGGTTATACGTCCTGATGGTTCGGGTGGCTATCGAGCAGAAGAGCTCAGCCGTCAACCCAATACAATTGTTCACGAAATAGAGATCGGTGATCTCAACGGTGATGGAATCCTCGAGATATACGCAACGCCTAGCGAACCCAACCGATTCGACGGCACGAAGCAACCAGGTAAAGTAGTGCGCTTCGTTCCAGCAATAGCAGAAGGGCAGGTAGTAGTAGCGGATTTAGGAAATAGACACGCGAAAGAAATTCTGGTGGGGGACGTGGACGGGGACGGAACCGATGAACTCTATGCATCCGTCGAAGACGTAATCGGCGGACAGGTGGAAATCGTACGTTTTGAGGCGGGAACAGATCCTCACGCCGGTGTGACTATCGCAGAACTGCCTGGCCAGTTTTGCCGGTTTCTCACAATGGGAGAGGTTGACGGGGACGGGAAAAAGGAAATTGTAGCTGCCACTTATAAGAATGGTCTTTGGATACTGCGGATGGGAGAGGATGCATTGGCCTGGACAGTAGAGTCCATTGATAAAGACTCTTCCGGCTTCGAACACGCAGCGATATTGAGCGATCTCGATGGAGATGGGATTGATGAACTCTATGGCGCTAGTGATGCCCACAAACAGGTAAGGCGCTACGTATGGAAAGGTGGTAAACCTGTAAGGGAGGTAATCTACTCTCACCCGGATGACAAGAAAGTTTTTACCTGGAACATCATGCCGGTTCCGGTGTCTCTGATTCCTTAACGAGGTTGACCTTACGAGGTGCGATTCGGCTACTCAGATTCTCGCAAGAGGAGATTCCCAGCCTTGCACCTTCCTCGTCACGACTGATCATCGTCCATGTATTGTTGGGGATATCCAAGCCGCCACTTCCGCAGGCGGTTAGCAGAAGAAGCGCCATGCCGAGGCTCACAATAATGTTGCTCTTCATGAGAAGTTCCCTGGTTCACCGGCAACTGACGGTTAACCGCTCTTGTCTACAGAACAACCGGCAAAACCCTTTTCCTCTATCATTCGTTCGACTTCTTCATCGAGTGCGAATCGTCCTGGCGGACTGTACCGTGGGTGTCAGACTTCCCGCCTCGGCATACATGGCGATAATGTTCTCTGGGGGGGTGTCTACCTGGATATTGTGTGTGGGGCCCAGGATATAGCCACCGCCTTTCCCTAAAATCCTGATCAGCTTCCTTGTGCCTTGTCGCACCTCTTGCTCCGTGCCAAACGGAAGCAGGCTCTGTACGTCCATTCCGCCGTGGAAGACTAATTTGTTTCCAAAGGATTCTTTGATCTCTAACGGGTCCATTCCGGCGGCGCTGAACTGCAGCACGTCCAGAACATCAGTTCCAATGCCAACCAGCTCAGGGAGAAAGGATCTGACAGCCCCGCACGAGTGATACATGACGCGGCATCCCAGTTGGTGAACACGCTTGTTCAGGCGCTCGTGATGGGGAGCTATGAGGTCCTTCCAGAGCTGTTTGCTAACCAGAGGACCCTGCTGGTGGGCGATGTCATCGCTGGTCCAGATGAAATCCACTCGATCTCCTACCACTGCCATGACTCGTTCCAGCATCCCAATATAGAAATCAGTGACCCGTGACATGATCGCGTAGGGAATTGCCGGTTGCTCAATCATATCGATCAAGAACTGCTCCATGCCGCGCAGGTACCATGAGATTTCGAAAATCCCGCCCGGATCGCCAAACTCTTCGAGAGCGATTGCATAGGGAGTTTCCTGGTCCAGCCGCTGGATCCGGTCTCGAAGAGCCGACGGGTCCCACCAGTCGGGTCGTGGCCAAGGGTATTCGGCTAAACCGCCAGGGTCATCCAGATCAGCCAAGGGATGCCGCAAGATCTCTTCATAAGCCCCACCTTCGTACGGCACACTATGGCGGCGTACACCCCACGGATCCGTCCAGCTTCCATCATGATGTCGACTGATGACGGGCCCTATGTAAGACTGTCTTGGATGACGGACATCGATTCCAAGATGAGTCAGGACTGCTTCGTCTTCGCCTATGCCAAGGTGCTTCTTCAATCGGGCCATGGCCTCCTGCGTGGCGATGAAGTCAACAGGGGTTCTATCGGTTTCTTGATGCGCAAGAGCCAGAAGGACTCTTTCACGGGGTGTTAGTTCATTGTTCATTCGGACCCTCCTTGCTGCCACGGCCGAGTGGAAGGGAAATGAGACGGTTTGCTCGCTAATTCAGGCCAAACTGATGGGAAAGGAAGTGTCATATTCTCTCAGTCTATCTCCATGGAGGGCCGACGAATTCGCCAACCTTTTCGACAAACACATTCCACGCACCTGAGATATTGATGCCTTCGCGTATTTGATAGAAAGCACCGGCGGTATTACGCATCATCCAATCATGCGAAGTCAAGACGGTACGATCCTCCTGCTCAGAGCCGATTGTAATGTAGACCGGCTCCCGTTTGGATGCGCACTTGGCGGCGGCGGAATATGTCTCCGAGGACCGCAGTCAGGTCGTGATTCTTGTGTTCTTTAGTTCGCGGCAGTTCCGGGACAGGACCCTCCCCGTTCGCTTGCGTAGGGATCGCCTAATGGCTCAGGTCCCGAACCCACACGTCCTTGAACCGGATCTTCTGACCGCCCTTCCCTGGATGCAGCTGAAACCCGATCACTCCTTTCGAGTTCTTTGGCTTAGGATCAGTGAAGTCGATCATCAGAACCCCGTTGAGTCGCGTCACAACACGATTGGCAACCACCTTCACCAGGAGGTCGTTCCAGTCATACGGCTTAATCACAGTTTCGTTTTCAGCCGCCGGCCATACGACCCATCCGCGCCCATAGGGTTCGTGAAGCCCGCCAGTATGGCGATTGACAGCGGGATCGACCTCCACCTGCATTCCGTTGCCGAACTCATCGCCTTTGTAGGTCATGTGGTAGAAGACACCGCTGTTCCCTGGAGTGTCAGCCTTGAAGCGCACATGAAGTTCAAATTCTGTGAATTCCTGCTCGGTAACGATGAAGCCATCGCCCCCTACAATCGACTCACCGACGATGGCACCATCCTGGACCGTCCACTTTTCTTTGCCGACGGATTTCCATCCGGTAAGGTCCTCGCCGTTGAAGAGCGATTTCCACTGAACGGCGTCGTAGTTCCTGGACTGCTGCCCAAGAATCGGGGACAGGCAAAGGATTAGAACACAAACCATCGACACAGCGGCACTTTTGAGTCGCATATACCAACCTCCTAAATCAATAGACCAGCTTGCCTACCCCAGCACCGGGGCTCCTTTTGCATTTGGATCTCTGGGTCTCTGCTCCTGACCTCGGGACCTTCCGTTAGTCTTTCGGTTTGGACCTCATGTGGTGAGCCGGTGTGTAACGCTTGATCTTGATGTTCCGAAACTCGACAGGAACCCCTTCCGACTGCAGGCAGATGTAACCGATGTGTGGGTCTGCGTTGGAAGCCAGACCGACGACTTTCCCATTGACCACGGTGGTGATTCTACCTTCTTCGGAATAGACCTCGTAGGCGTTCCACTCACCCGGAGGGTTAGTTGCAAGGTGGATCATCTCGCCTCCCTCCAGTGTCGCTCCACTAATCGGAAAGATACGCCCCATATGATCGTTGTAGCCCTGGCACTCGACCGCAGTCGGCCAGACTTCATCCTTTTGACAGTAGATCAGGACCCCTGTATTGCCCTTCCCCTCGGGAAAGCGTATCTCTACATGGAAGACAAAGTTGTCATAGACGTCCATCGTGCGCAGACAGCCCCGCGGATCACCGGTGGCAGCGATCAGCCCGTCCTCGACGGAAAACGTCGACTGATCCTGAGGAAGGAATCTCTTGGTGCTACGATCCTCCATCCTGAGAAAGACCACCCAGCCTTGCAGGTCCTGTCCGTTGAAAAGATCCGTCCACCCCTCTTCATAGCTTTGAGTCGGCCATCGATAGTCAGGCACGAGTTGGGCCATTAACGGCACACAAAAAAGCCCCAGGATTATTGACGGAAGCACAATCAAAACAAGATGTCGATTTTGCATAAGGAATTCTCCTTCAGGCAAAACGAGCCAGCGGCGGAAGCGGTGGGGTTCCCTCTTTCAGAAGTACGTCCCACTCAACTGTTCGTCTTTCGTAGATGGCTTTTCTGCCCATTAGACTGGTCAAAGTCACGTTCTTACCCACTGCCCGTAGCTGCAGCCTCCTGAGGTCGGCACGGCCGACGCACCTCCAGCCGCGACTGCGCCTTGCTTGAAAAACTCACGCCCTGTCGTACTCCCTTTTTTTGTGCCCATCTTCTCCTCCTCGCTCTGATGATGCTAACTGCTACTGTTTGCTGTTACCCCGTGCAGCGCTGTGGCCAATGGGACAGTAACACCCTCAGATACAGCTTGGCTAGTGTCCAGATCGCGCGGTTTCTGGATCTTCTGAAGGTCTTGATTTAGCCTCAGGGTGCGGAATGAAAGGTTTTGAAGTTGTCTTCATTCAATACTCTCCAGACAATTGCCATCAACGAGCCGTCAGCCTGAGAGGCTCTCAGGATTTGAAAATGGAATGCGGGGTTTTGAATGGTATATTGGGCCTCCCCAGAATACCCGGTACGCGAAAGGATTGGACATGAGATTCAGAAGGCTTTCGATGGACTTGAGCCGTGGGGCGAGGTCACTGCTCTTGTGTGTAGTGCTGAGTTTCACTCCGGCATTGGGACAGGACGACCCCCGCTGGCAGGTAGTCCCTGATGTGAACGATCTGGATGACTGGAACATCCAACCTAATTCTACGGCTCTTGCGAAGGCAATGAACGATGCAGCTGAGTTCGTACAGCGCTTCAAAGTTCCAGGGAGTGCAGAGGGCTGGAAATATCGACGCCCACAAGTGGATGCAGCTCTGAGGCAGGCAATTGGACTGGCTGTATTCCCTCCGCGGACTCCTCTCAAGCCGCGCTCGGTAGCTATTCACGATCTGGGCGACTATACCGTCGAGAACATCATCTTTGAGAGTAGGCCCGGCTTCCCGGTAACGGCCAACCTTTACCGCTCCAAAGATTCTATTGAAAGAGAACGACCGGCCATACTCTGTCCAATTGGGCATATCCTTGACCATGGTAAGGCGAGTGCAGAGCCCCAATCACGGTGCATTAAACTGGCCCGGATGGGATTCATTGTTCTGGTCTATGATGCCATCGGACATGGCGAGCGCCTCATTCCTGGGAATATCCACCATGAAGCCCAGTATGCCCTGCTCCCACTTGGGGAGACCATTGCCGGATGGATGGTCTGGGACAGTATTCGGGCCATCGACTACCTGGTCAGCCTTCCCGAAGTAGATTCGGATCGAATTGGTATCACCGGGAATTCTGGTGGAGGGTTGAATGCCCTGTATACGGCCGCACTGGACCCCAGGGTAGCTGTTTCCACGGTCTCCGGTTATACCTTCGAGTTTGGCAACTGGATGAAATACGCGGGTGCCCACGGCAGTTGTTCCCAGTTGATCGGACTCTATCGACACATGGAGTGGTTCGAGATCGCCGGACTGATCGCTCCAAGACCTCTGCAAATGCTTCAGGGGGAGTGGGACAGTATCTTTCCGGTAAGTGGGGCTCGCAAGGCAGGCTATAGAACGGAAGCGCTGTATAGTCTGTTGGGTTATGGTGATCTGGCACGTTTGGACATCGTACCCAAACTTGGACACGCCTACTCACGACCTTATCGAGAGCGAATGTATGGTTGGATGTCTCTCCATCTCCAAGACAAGGGAGATGGCACTCCACTGCCGGAAGGGGATATCGAGACATTGCCTGAAAATGATTCACGCTTGGTTTGTGATCCGTCAGGATCGGTCATGACGAACTCCCTCTCAGTAGTAGATATGGCGCGAATAAAGGCGCTGGAGGCAGTTTCCAGTCTCCCCTCCTTGGACTCTTCCCGCCAGAATCACATTATCCGTACGAGGCTCAACGATCTGACAGCACCACCGGACGAAGAGCCCCACAATCTGATGCCCCAAGAAGTCGATTCCAGTGAGATGACCTGGGCAACGCTCGAAAAGGTATTTTTTGTTAGTGAAATTGGTCAGTATGTTCCTGGCCTACTCTGGCTTCCGAAGGGTTCCACTAGTCCCACGAGTACCGTAATTATTCTGGATGACAGGGGCAAGAGTGCTGTGGCCGAATCGGGTCTTGTTCAGGCTCTGGTGGAAAGAGGATTTGCCGTTTTGTCCGTCGATCTCAGGGGTAGGGGTGAAACCCTGGGGAAGATTGGTGAAAACAGGGATAACAACTACCACTTTGTGCTTCATTCAATCTTGTGGGGTCGCCCGCTCGCCGGACGGAGGGCCTTCGATCTAAAACGAACGGTAGATTTTCTATTCCGTCGTCCTGATCTGCCCAAGGAAAACCTGGCTGTTGTGGGATTGGGTGATGGGGCTCTGCCGGCTCTGCTGGCGGCAGCTGAGGACACACGCATCAAACGTCTCGCCTGTGCGGACTTTTACAACAGCTTTGTCTCACAAATAATTCCGGCGGCACTCGAGACTAGACAGGACCTCGTTCGAGAGTGGAATATGAACGCCACCCGCTGGGGGCGTATTCAGGGCGAATCGTACCGAATTGATCTAGGTTCGGTGATTCCTTCTGTTCTTGACTGGGCCGATATTCCTGAACTGGTATCACTGGTTGCTCCGAGGAAGGTTCTCTACTGCCAGACTCGAGACAGAGACAGCAGGCATGAAACCCGCTTTCAGCAGGTAACCAGTAAAGTAGACCGACACCAGGACGGTTGGCTGCTTTATGAGCCGCGGGAATCCCTTTCAGCGGAATTGTTGATTGGCTGGCTGGAACCGTGATCAGCCAAGTGCTGATTCTGAAGATCACGACCATACAGCCGGCATCAGTATTTACTGGGGCTTTATAATCCTCTCTCCGTCTGCGGGTATCAGTGAGGGTTTGTTCCCAAAATAGGAGGGTGAATGAGTTTTTCCGTTGTTGTTCGAAGAACCCACTTGTATCTTGCGCTTTTCCTGGCTCCCTGGATCTTGATGTGCGCGCTCGCAGTTTTCCGGGTCAATCACAGAGATCTCTTCATGAGCGGCGGGCCTCCGTTCGTGAAGTTCGCGAAGGAGAAAGAACAGGACTATTCGGCAGCTTTCAGCGAGGACGCCGAACCCTGGATGATTGCTGAACAGATTCTGGCAGACCTTGGGCTCGAGGGTACCTATAGCGTGCGCCACAATGAACAAAAGGGGATCTATAACATTTTTCGCCGCGACCCTATAACACCCAGGCGGATTACCTATACTCCCGCAGAGGAGAAGCTGGTTGTAGAGCGTCGGCTCTTCACGACGGTCAACTTTCTGCAGAGCCTGCACCATCGCAACGGCTATCGGCAGGAGCAGTTCATGGATGACACGTGGGCATTCTCAGTAGATGTGGCCATCGTCGGCATGGTTTTCTGGGCCCTATCAGGATGGTGGATGTGGTGGGAGCTTAAGGTAACTCGCCGATGGGGCCTGGTTTCCTTGTTGGTGGGATTCGGGTTATTCGGGTCCTTTATTATCGCCATTTGACGGGGGATAGAGGCGCGACTTTCAATGTAATCAACCGACGCACACACCTGTATTTAGGATTGGCTCTCATCCCCTGGGTCCTCGTGTACGGACTCAGTTCGTTGATGATTAACCACTCCCCCTTCTTCAACAAGCTATTCGATGACGGGGCGCCACCATGGAACACGAAATTCGAGCAGGAATATCATCGCCCTGTTCCGGAAAACGCTGATTTGCGAGAAGTCGCCACTGAGATCCTCAGCGAGTTTGGACTGAGGAATTCCTTCGTGGTCTCTCGTCCCAAACCGAATCGGATGAACATCTTTGTAAGAGACTTCATCTCAGCCACTAGGCTGACATATTTCATAGAGGAAGGACGTCTGTTAGCTGAGGAAAGACGTTTTCAGTGGAACATATTCCTGGTATGGATACACATTAGAGGAGGTTATCAACAAGATCTTTACTTAGATGATCTCTGGGCCGTCGTGCTGGATCTGGTTTGTGTAGCTTTTGTGGTTTGGGTGGCATCAGGTCTTTACATGTGGTGGAAGCTTCGGCAGTCGCGCTTCTGGGAAGCAGTAGCTTTGGTAGGGGGAGTGCTTTGCTTTGGGTGGTTCCTTTGGGCCTTGTGAATGAACGGCACTACGAAAAGGGGACGAAAAGGGGACGGGTTGCTTCTCTGACTCACAAATGGCAGATGTCCAGAATCAGCTGAATCCACCCGAAATGTGCGGTTTCACGTCCTCAGTCTTGGTCGGAGAGGGTAGTTTCTTCGGTGAGACGGTAATGGAACCCTATCTCGAGTCAGGGTCCCTCGGATTTCAGACGCAGATCGAGCGGACGGCGTGCGCAGTTGCTTTCTGGGGAATGTTGGCGGCTTTGCCGACGCGGCCTATCCTGGCGAGAAGGCGTGGGATCGCTGCTCCCGGAGCGAGAAGAACAGACCTCCCAGCTGCGGAATCGGGTTCCTTCGCCTCTTGTAATGCCTCTTCTGTCGGTACTCCTCGAGCAGTGCACTCACCTTCTGCCAGCTTCCAATGGCCACACCGTTCGTGATGAATGGCAGTGTTTGACGGAACACCCCCGGTCGGGCGAATCCCCGTTCCTCTTCCTGTCTCACAATCGAGTCGGGAATCACCGCCTGGTTGTCTTTCGTGGCCACTGCCCCCCGGTAGTAGAGCAGGGCTCGGTAGGTGGTGAAAGCATCCTCTCCCCTCTCGGGTGGAAACAGTTCCTCGAGCGGCATCAGCAGATCGGTCTTCTTGTCGGCCCAGCGCCAGTAGGCCGACCCCATTCGGTAGTCCTCCGGACGTTCGACCAAACCGGCTCGAACCGCATTGAGTTCGGTGTAGAGGACGACGTTCTGAACGGCTTGCAAGTCGAGCAGTTCGGGGTTCTTGAAGCGATCAGCCCAGAAGGGTCCCCGCCGACCGAAGCGGCGGTTGAACCACTTAGCAAACTCCCCGTTGACATGCTGCATGAAGCGGGAGACGTCGAAGAGATCGCGGTTGAACTGTTGCCAATGGGATTCGTCCCAGTGACGAGTTTTCAGTCGCCAGAGTCGCCCGAAGCGGAGTCGGGCCCGGTGTTCGAGCTCGTCCCGATGCAGTTCGCGATAAGCCTCGAAGAAGACGACCGAGTGGAAATGATTCCACATGAGTTCGAAGGAGGCGAGACTGCAGAAGTAGAGTTCGAGGTAGCGCTCGAACAGGGAGAGAAACTTGCGGGCCACACGGCGTTCGCGGAAGGGAAAGTACTTTGGGTCTCCGGCGACCCGATTGTAAAGGTGATAGAAGGCGGCCTTTTGGCTCTTGTGTCTGGGGGCTCGGGGCATCGTCTTGTCTCCGTTTCTGGTTTCTCAGTGAGCCGGCCCAAGAGACCGACCCTCCATAACTAGAACGGCCCAGAATCAAAAACTGCGAGATTTTTCGGCCCCGAAGTGGAAAATAGGCCAGAATGTCTAAGCTCCAGAGAACGAACCTGTCCCCTGTTCGATAAAGGAGGATACTGCACTGTTCAGCAAAAGCAACATGGAGAATCATCTCCAGGCTTCCCTGGGGGTATTCGTAATACTCCAATATCCATTTTGTCTTGGCCCTCATGGATGACGCTGTACGTGATCGGCAGAACTCTCGAAAACGATCGACAGGTTCTTCACCTCGCCGAACGGAGCAGTATGGATCACATATTCGAAGGGTTCGTCTGGATTTGGGATCTCCAGGCTATGAGACATCCTACTTCCTCTGGAGTACCAGTCGTGGGTAACCCTCAGAGGAGAGGCTTCAGACGCCCCCGCTGTGAAAGCCGCCAACCTTATGTCGTCCAAAGCCATTCCCTTCAGGGCGTAGCGCACATAAACCTTCTTCGTTCCCGCGGGAAGCCCACTGATCTCCTGATCGACTTCCGGCCAAAGGAGCAGTCTCTCAACAGACTCATTGTCATGCCATTCAGAGGGTGGACCAAAGTCCCAAAGAGGTTGCCCGGGACCATCTGGAGAAAGAGCCCAGGCAAGAGATCCGCCGACAGTCCGATGGCTTTGACTCAGAGCCGTCTTCCTGGTTTCGGCGGTCAGCTTCTCAGGCCCCAGTCCCCTTAGGACCAGGAACCTGCCTCCCGCATGAACACTCTGCAGCTCAGAACCGTCAGGAGCGGACACCTCGAAGATGATTCTACTTTCCCCGCCAGTACTTTGCGGCAACAGCAAACCGTTGCTTTCCTCCTCGACATACTCGACCGCATCAAAACGGACAGCGAATTCGCCGATACGGCTTATGTCTACGGGCATGTCCCACCGCTTTCGCTGAGGTCCCGGCATAAAGGAGAGCCTGTTTTCCCCAGGCTCAAGAGCTGGCAAAGTACGAGGATTGAGCTGGATCAGGCTCGACAGCATGACGTCACGCAAAGCAGCTTCGCCCGACTTCGGACCGCTCAAAGTGAGACGAACCAGATAACCATATTTCCCGGAAACAGCCGATGCCATTCCGTGTTCACTGACTGTCAGAACCTGGGGCTCTATCCTCCATGATCCGTCAAAGGGTCCGGACAAAGAACCTGCATGCTGCCAGCTTCTCCCACCATCAATGGATGTTGCTAGAGTCAGGTGATGTGCGGGTGTGGAAAGAGTTGGTTCCAACTTGAACTCAGCATTTATGAGCACGTATGGAGTCGGCATTTCGAAAACGGCCACAGCCGGAAGCGAGGGGTCCTTACGCCTCAGAGGTTCATTTCTGTCTGAGGGAAGCCGGAGATTCTTGTTAAACAGGGGGTAATACGACCCTTCCCAGTTGAGCGGAGCATGGAATTCTATCCTGCCCGTCGCCCAGAGCCGACTGTCCTTCTGGCTATGAGGCCCATCCTCAGTCCGAATCTGGTAACGCTCGAGTTCGCGGGGAAACTCTTTGAGGGTTCCCCTCACTCTTTTGTATGGGAGATAGAAGAGCCCCTCACTCTCCGGCTCGAAGCTCCGGATCAGCTTTTCGCCCGGTCTCAATACAAAATCCATGGTATGGCCCGCTGGAAACCGCTTGAAATAGAAGAGCCAATTATTCTCTTTGGAAGTAAATACTTCTGAATACCCTGCCATCGCTTTCGCTCGTAGATCAGCCGGATACCATGGGTCGGCTACCCTACTGGGGTCCGCTTTGTCCGCAGCCAGCAGCTTCCCAAGGATGATCTTCTCGTCGTCCTCCACCTCCCGTACTGAAGCGATGGGACTGGCTCTGGGATCCCCCTGGCCGACGGTGGTGTAACCCAGCATGTCCGAGTCCAACATGTTGTATTTCCCGTCAAAGTAGACTTCTGTCACCGCGTGCCCTGTGAGGAACCACGTCCGTGCATCTGGAAAACCTCCAGCTTCCCAGAGCGCTTCAAGCAGTGGAGCTACCTGGTAACAGAGACCGAAGCCGTAACTGTTCAGTAACCTAAGGGGGTCGAGCACCTCTCCCATCGGTTCTTCATAGGCCCAGCCGGCAATGTGGTAGAACACTCCAGGCTCTACGAAGCGACCGTCGGTCAACAGGTACCTCCAAATCGCCTCTGCCTTTTCCCGGTCCGTTTCAGCACCGGCATTCTTATAAAGGGTCTCGGTAAGCCGCCCCAAGTCCCTTGTATCCGGTTGATTCCCTGTGACAACCCAAGGCGAGTAGACTTGAGCATTGGCGGCGGAAAACAGAGTCAATGCACTAAAGATCAAACCTATAAACTTCGAAGTTCTAATGAACATACCGAAACCTCTCTGCCTGCCGCTGTTTCGAAGTTATATTCTCTCACGCGGAGGCCGGAAGGACGAATGTCAGCCATAACCATCCTTCGAACTTAGACATTGGAAATCGAATACTCGGATATTGCTTACTCTTCTTGATTGTGAAAGGTAGAAAGGGCACGGAGTTGTTCGGACAACATTCTCAGTGACGCCGCCGGGGAGCACGGGCTCCTAGCCCGTTACCTCCGCAGAAGGTATAGTGTCCAGCTGAGATGAGCCTGAAAGACAGATCATTGGGTTTAAGGACCGTGCTGGTCATTTCCGTCGCGATCACAGTTCTTTGCGGCAACCTTACCGCAGTCAGTCACCGCGCACCTTCTGGACTGGAATTTCCTTCTTCGGTCTCCATAATTGATGCAGGCGATTCGATTTGGACCTTGAACTTGGACGGCTCAACAAGCATCGGAAGTGGAGTGCCTGGTTATCTATCGCACTCGGCATGGTTTGACGGTGACCGGCCTCCACGTAACGAGATGGTAGTGGTTGAACTCGAGTACGTCGACGACTATGAAATTCCAGCTGTGGCTGAGGTACTGGCCGGTATGGACACCCAGAACGGTGGCTGGTTTGAACTCCACCGATTCGGCGGTACGAAGAGCGGCGGGTGGGAGAAGATCCGAATCCCCGCCCCGGCCGACCTGACCTGGCAGCACTTGGATGACCGGACCATACGTTTCCGCTTGAGGTCTAGCTCCGGCCCACTTACCATCCGCAACCCGAAGCTCACACATCCCCGTTCCGGTGACGAAGAGAGCTGGAACGCTGAAACCCGAGAGTGGGTACGTCGCGAACAGCACGACCGCGTCAGTATCAATCCCATTTACTGGGCAAGTCGGCAGACTCCGGTTCTGGAGGGGGAGACGGCTAATCAGCCCATGGTTGTGTTCAAACGTGACTACATGTACCTGGTGGACCCCCGAAGTGCCCCCCAGGCAGGCGAAACCAGGTTCCCTGCTGAAATCCGGATGTTTCTCAATGAATACCAGCCTCTTCAGCTTGGAGTCTATGCCAATGGCCAGAGGCTGAGGAATGTGCGGGTCGCAGTGGACCCCGTGGAAGGTGTTCCTTTTGATTTCACCGTGCGCACAGCCGAGTACTCAATTGTCAAGAATCAAAAGGCTGGTTACTTTCTAGACTATTTCCCACAACGTCTATGGCCCGCCTATCCCTTCGATGTTCCTAGAGGTCTCAGCCATCTCGTGCTGGTGGACTTTCAAACAATCGAAGGCAAGGCTGTGACGGGCAAATATGAGACAGCGGTGCATTTTTCTGCCGAGGGTCTGGATAAGGTCAGCGTCCCGGTGGTTATCAAGGTACTGCCGATCCGGTTACTGACCATGGAAGAAGCTGGTCTCCGGATGGGTGGCTGTGTCACAGGTTTGCTTCCGGAGTATGAGATGGAAGCTCTGGATGACTACAACCACAATATGATCAACATCTGGTACGCAGGAGTGCGGCCGGAAATCATCAAGAGAAGTGGCGATTTCGATCTCGATTTCCGTGTAATGGATGACTTCATGATGCGTGCCAACCGCCAGGGGTTTCACGACATCGTTTACTTCCTCGGAGGTAATCCACCGCTTTTCCCGCGGACCATGCACTGGCCGCGCTCGATCGCCAAGGAACTTCATGGAATTGACGGTGAAAAGTGGAGGGAACTCGCGTTCGAAGATCCGCACAGCGTTCCTCCCATGCTAGTCGAGGAGATGGTAGAGTGGGCTCGTCGGCTCGGCGAACATGCGGTCTCCAATTCTTGGCCGAATGTAATCCTCACTCCGTTCGATGAACCCGCCAAGTGGGTCCAGTATTATTCCCATTCAGGAATGCTGCCGCATATCAAGGATCAGTTCATAGAGCAGGTGAAACTCCTGCGGCGGGGTTGGCCGGAAGTAGAGATTTACGGTTCGATCCATCACTACTACGGAGGTATCGACTTCCTGGAATATGTGGATATTTTCTGCACCAACGCCATCGAGGAGAACCCAAGACTGGGAGAGGAAGTGCGGATGTCGGGTTCGGAGTTCTGGCAATACAGCGGTACCAGTGACAAAGGTCTTCCCGGCAGAGCAAGATATACATTCGGCCATTACTTCGCCAGCCATGACAGCCGGGGTTCGTTGGCCTGGGCATACAATTGGGGTAACCGTTTCGACACGATTGACGGTAGCAACTGGATGTATGTCTGGAACACGCCCTTCGACCTGGTGCCTGCCCCTTACATGATCGGAATGCGCGAGGCGTGGGATGATCGTCGCCTTCGCGAAACCGTGCGAAAGATAGCCAGGGACAAGGATGTAGACTTGATGGCGTTTTGGGGCAGACTACACAACGAGATTGCCCACGAGCGTGGTCTCGGGGGCAGCAACACCGTAGATGATTTCTGGGAAACAGCCAGGGACAACCGGGCCATGGAGCGCTGGAAAACAGAAATGATCGAGAAAGTGATTTGGTTGCAAGAACAGTGAAGAACCGCGGACCGACTCAACGTGTCATCAACGATTAGATCGAACGAACTGGGGGGGTATAAAGTTCAAATCCGTGCCATGCCTTTGGCCGGACAACCCATTTCTTTGCCCGATGGTGGGGTGGCAGCTCTTGGAAGGCTATCTTTCGAAGAGGGGAACAGAGAATGAATCGACGTGACTTCTTGAGTTCGACTGGTGCCGCAGGACTCCCTTTGCTGGCTGGTTGCAGCAGGCAAGAGCAACCATCTGATCAAGTTATCAATCGAAACGGAAAGAGGCTCGCTGGAATGAGTCTGCCGGCCCTGCGGAAACGCTATCATGAAGACCTGTTTGAGTCAGCGCTCCCGGTCTGGGATATGCACGGTATTGATCGGGAGTACGGAGGAATCCTGTGTTTCCTCGACTATGACGGCACTTGTGTGGATACCGACAAATTCCTCTGGTTTCAAGGACGCGGGATCTGGATCTACAGTTACTTGTACAATCACTTTGGACAGGACCCTCGCCACTTGGAAATAGCGGGAAGCATCAAGGAGTTTGTCATTGATAATGCACCGCAAGCCGATGGCTGGTGGGCCGACCTGCTGTCTCGGGAGGGCAAGATTCTTAGGCCTTTCAGCGGCGATCTTTATGGCATGTATTTCGTCGCAGAGGGGCTGCAGGAGTATGCTCAGGCAGCTGGAGATGATGACACCTTCGAAACTGCTCTCGACCTCGTCAAGAAACTCTACCGTTTGGGCGAACAACCTGATTTTCAACATCCAGGAATCCCCAAGCCTGGTGTACGCCCACAGGGGTTCTGGATGGTGAACCTGCGTATCGCCACCCAAGTCCTACGGCAGCGAGACGACCCAGAAATCAGAGCCATCGCGGATCATTGCCTGGAGGCCATCATTGATAAACACTTCAATTCCGAAATCGGGCTTAACAATGAACAACTCTATTTCGACTTTAGAAGGGTTGAAGGAGAGGAACGCAAATCGTTGTTCGGTCACTCTATTGAAATCCTCTGGATGGTAATGGACGAAGCTCTAAGACGAAATGACGAGGCTCTTTGGGATCTTTGCGCGGAGAGAATTCATCATCATCTTGAAGTCGGATGGGACCATGTCTACGGGGGATTGGCTCATATGGTCAATGTCGATGCTGGAGGATATGTCTGGCCCCCCGAACAGCCGGTCGGGACGAACTACGACTTCCGTTTCGTGGGTGAATACCAATACATGAAATCGATGTGGTGTTTGACCGAGGTCTTGATTGCCACCTTGAATGTGGTAGAACGAACTGGTTTGGAATGGGCTTCTCGATTCTTTGGCCTGGCTCAGGAAGCAATTGATGCCAAGTTCTCGTTGAAGGCAGAAGGACTGGCGGGCTACATCTTGTTTGGAGACCGCAAAGTGACTCGCCATGATCACGTGGCCCGTCAGGACAACTACCATCCACCGCGTCAACTCATGTTGAATATCCAGACTTTGGATCGGATGATAGAGGCTTCGTGATCGTGCTATCGAGGAAGACGAAAGTGAGGAACTGAGTGAAAAAGATAAACCGGCGCGGGTTTCTTTGGATGACTGCATTTGGGGTTGGAGCCACCCAGCTAGCTCGCAGTGCAATGGGCCAAGCAGTCCAATCCGCTCACGAACTCATACAGGATTTGGCTGGGAAAGCCCCGCTTTCGATGCGCTTCGAAGGGACGACTCCAAGCCAATGCAGGAATTGGCAACAAGAATTCGAGAAACAGCTGCGGTTGTTGTTGAGACCTTACGAGCCTCCACAAAGTTGGCAGGTGCATCAGGAGGATCGCGTCGTCTTGGACGATCACATCCGTGAGGAACTGGTGTTAAGAGCCGCAGGACACCCCTCCCTTCCCGTGCATTTCCTTCTCCCTAAAGGAGTTTCCTCTCCTTTGCCTGGAATCCTGGCCCTTCACGGTCATGGAGAATACGGTTACGATTCCGTTGCGGGAAAGGTAGTTGAGTCGAAGGCTGCCGGGGTGATCGCCGAGACCAATTATGACTATGGGCGCCAGTTGGCCCGACGCGGTTATGCTGTAGCCATACCCTGCTTCCTTCCCT
>JAUVSF010000099.1 GCA_030597245.1 Acidobacteriota bacterium | reverse complement strand
GGCCGCCGCCGTACTTCGCGGCTTTCGGGCGGTTTATCTGGGCCTTTTCATGAATGCAATCGTTTTGGGTTGGGTCAATAAAGCGATGGAAAAGATATTCAAAGTCACAATTCCCGAAATCGACCCCTTCCTGTTGGTGGTGATTTCAGCCAGCATCCTGGCCGTTTACGCTTCCGCGTCAGGTCTACTGGGAACAGCTCGGACGGACAGCTTTCAATTTGTGTTTGCGATGGCGGGATGCATCGTTCTTGCTGTGATCGTCGTGCAGTTGCCTCAAATCGGTAGTATGAGCTCACTGAAACAACAACTAGCGCCTCAGGTGCTCGATTTTCTTCCTCGTATTGGAGACGTGAGCGTTACAGGTGTGACGGGAGGAGCCCTTGCGATCTCGGCGGGTGCCTTCTTTGCCTACATCGGGATTCAGTGGTGGTCCGCTTGGTACCCAGGTGCCGACCCCGGGGGCGGAGGCTATGTAGCCCAGCGCATGATGTCCGCCAAAGACGAGAAGAACAGCGTGTTTGCGACTCTCTGGTTCACGATAGCCCACTACACTCTTCGTCCCTGGCCCTGGATCATAGTGGCTCTTGCAGCTCTGGTCATTCTTCCGCGAGTGGAAAGCCCTGAGATTATTGAGGCGGAGAATCCTTCCCTCTACGCACAGGTTGTCAAAGCTTACGAAACCCCTTCCCTTCTCAGAAGTGGTGATCCTCAGTATCAGTCTGCAGAGTTCAAGCTGATGTACGAGACTTATGAGAACACGGTCGATCCGGGCATTATGTATCCAAAAATGATGCTCATGTTCTTACCTGTCGGTCTCCTGGGTCTTATGATCGCCGTTTTTCTGGCTGCTTATATGTCAACGCTTGCTTCACAGCTGAACTGGGGGGCGTCGTATCTGATCAACGACTTCTACAGGCGTTTCTTCAAGCCGGATGCCAGCGAGAAGCACTATGTTCGGATTTCCCGTGTCGCCATAGTTCTGATGACAGTCTTCTCGCTTTTCGTTACCAAGTTCTTCCTCACTCAGGTCTCCGAAGCCTGGGAGTTTGTGATCAATGCCAGTGCCGGGATGGGAGCAGTTCTGATTCTGCGTTGGTACTGGTGGAGGATCAACGCCTGGTCGGAGATATCTGCGATGGTGGCGCCTCTGATCATATACCCGATTGCGCGCTGGGGATTCGGACTGGAATCTCCGATCACCTATTATCCAACGGTCTTGGGAACGACAATTGTCTGGTTGGCTGTGACTTACCTGACGAAGCCGGTTCCCGAAGAGAAGTTGAAAGAGTTCTACCGAAGGACTTATCCGGGCGGAATTGGCTGGAGGCAAATCGCTGAGAAGGTTCCGGAGGTTAAGAGCGACAGTAACTTTGGAAGGCTCTTCATCAACTGGTTAATGGGCGTAGTTCTTGTTTATTCATTCCTTTTCGGATTAGGCCATGTTCTCTTTGGTGAGTACCTATCAGGAATTCCAATTCTGTTGGCCGGACTCATTGCAGCGGGTGTCATCTACTCCGACCTGAAGAAGCGAGGCGCAACCTCGAGTTAGGAAGTCACAGGAAAGACGCCTTGGTTCCGCTCGAACGCTTCAAAATAAGCTACTTGATACGATAGTGCCAACCATGAGCAAAGCGAGAGTAACTTCGACGGAATGTGTGCAGGCCGGCCGCGGCAAGCACCATGGCACCCACGCGATTACGCCACCCATCGTTCATTCAGCTCCCTTCTGTTTCGATAACACGAGGGACCTGACCGATTTCATGGAGGGCCGATCTGAGAGACGGCAGTCCGAGTATGGCCGGATGACGAATCCGACAGTTACGGCGGTGGAGGAAAGACTCGCTGCCCTGGAAGGAGCGGAAAAGGCGCAACTGTTCTCAAGTGGGATGGCAGCTGTCACTTCGCTATTCTTCACCCTGCTTCAAAGCGGCGATCACATCATCCTCACCAGTGATTCCTACCGGCGAACCCGTGACTTTGGACGTTTTCTCGGCAAGTTTGGAGTCGAAATGGATATCGTCGATCCGCTTGCCAAGGCAATCGAAGATGCCGTTCAACCCTCAACTCGACTGATTTTCAGTGAAATACCCACCAACCCCTACCTACACTTCATTAACCTTCCTGAAGTTGTAGAAATCGCCAGGAAGAATAACGTACTTGTGATCGCGGACAGTACCTTCGCTACGCCATGCAATCTGAAGCCTCTCGAAATCGGCGTTGACCTGGTGATTCACTCGGCCACCAAATACCTCGGCGGACACAACGACTTGATCGCAGGAGTACTGGCGGGTTCTAGTGCGATTGTCCAGCCCGTAACCGATATGCTAATGACTCTTGGTGGCATCTGTGATCCCAACACGGCCTTCCTATTGAGCCGAGGCTTGAAAACCCTGGGAGTACGGGTGGCGAAGCAAAATGCGAATGGGCAAGCTGTCGCCGAATTCCTCGAGAAACATCCAAAAATTCAGAGAGTCTACTATCCAGGCCTGGAGTCTCACCCCAGTCATGTTCTTGCGAAAGAACTGATGTGCGGCTACGGGGGAGTCGTGACCTTTCTTGTCGACGGAAGTTTCGATGATACGGCCAGGTTTGTCGACAACCTGAAGATTCCGCAAATCGCGCCGAGCCTAGGCGGTGTCGAATCACTTGTCGAACAGGTTGCGATCATGAGTTTCTGGAATCTGCCGAGACCGGAAAGAGAAGCACTGGGCATCCCTGACAACCTGGTCCGGCTGGCCATTGGGATTGAAGATGCTGAAGACTTGATCGCCGACCTGGATCAAGCGCTGAAGGTTCGATGATCGGCCTGTCCTCCGAAGCCTTGGGAGCCTCGGCACGGGTTAACTCTCAGCCTGCTGCCGCTTCTTCGAGTACACGAAAAAGAGATTGCGACCATAAATCAAGCCATTGAACAGATAGCTCAAAATAAATATCGGGTCGGCTCTGGCGATCGCATAACCCAGCAAGCAAAGACTTCCAACGATGCTGAGGTACCAGAAAGATACAGGGATCACGCTTTCCTTTTTCTTCTCCGAAACGATCCACTGAATAATGAAGCGTGAGCTAAAGGTAACTAGCCCAATAAACCCAATGACTTCCCAGAACCCAATTCCTTGAGAAAGAATCTCATTTAGTTTCTCTACCATTTGACTTCACCTGACTGAATCTTCCGGTCCCACTTGGTAAACCCTGAATACCTCCAACGGGCTGGACCAGTTAAACCGATACGGAATCCGTTGTCGAATCACAGCGTAGAATCCAGCTCGAGCGTCCATACTCATCGTCCGAAACGGCACGTTCCCCTCATAAGCCATCGTTTCCAGAAGCTGTAAGCGGTCTCGAACTTCACTCGGTTTCGAGAAAACATCACCTATGTGCACCTTGGCCGGCCAGAGAACAATGTCCCCATCTCCCGGATAGGGCCCGTCCCGGTGGAGCTGCCTGAACCCGGCTCGGTCCGCATAGTATTTCCAGCCCCAGTGTCCCACATACCAGATTTGGGACCCCAACTCATCCGTTCGGGCTGAGGCGTGGGTAGCGAAATCCCTGTAGGTTGCAGCGTACTCGTAATCGGCCGAATGAGCCAACAAAGCCACCCCGAGTTGAAAGACAAGTAGCGCGGCTAACCCCTTTCGTAGACCTTCAATCCCGCACTTTTCGAAATAGCGAAAAACGAGCACTAATAGGGGTACGAGAACCGGGAGTTGATGCCTCACCGCCTGAAAGGGGATGAAGAATACACTAAAAGCAAGGGGGATCATGAGCCAACTCAAGAGCAAGACCGAGTCAGGTGATCTGAAGTTACCTGCACCGGCGAAGGCCATGCAGAGCAACACTCCACCCAGAACCAACCAGAGCGAGAATTCAAAATCGAAGGGCCTGTCATAGAATCCCATGCTCCAGAAGACCAGGCCAAGTGCCGGCAAAAGACACCACCCAATCCAACTGATCCGGCGGCGTCTGAGAACAACCCAGAGCAGCGCTGGGACGAGGTACAGAGCAGATCCGTGGATCAAGACGGCGCTGAAGAACTTGTCCTGCCACATGATATTGGAGCTTGAACTCTTCTCCAGCAGAAGGTATAGAGGGTGCGCCATACCATAGCGCTGCGCTGTGAACAGGCACCAAAGAAGAACCATTCCAGCCGGGATCAACAGCCAGAGCACCTGACGCGTCCTCCGGCGAAGGATCAGAAACAGACCGATTGGGAGAATCAGCATCGCCAGCGGATACTTGGCCAGAATAGATAACCCCATCAGCGAGGCCCCCACGCAGCTCAACCTCCAGTCATTCCGATCGGATCCATAAACCAAACCTGCGATTCCGGCCGTTGCCAGTCCAGCGGCAGGAATATCCCGCATCACATTCCCCGAAACCAAAACGGCGGTGCTGGTTACAAGGAACAGAAACGGAAACCAGGGGTCTCTGTTGAAGCGTTTCGCCAGGGAGAAGGCTGAGATCCCGAAAAGCCAGTAAAAGGGAAGAATCGCACAATGCAACACAACTTCAGAGAAGCCTGCCAACAAAGCGAACGGGGCGAGGTAATAGCTGACCAGTGGAGGATTCGTGGTTACCTTCCACACCCTCTCTTCGTGACCCAGCCAGTCTATGGTGCCACCCAAAGGATCACCCGGATTCTCAATAATGTTTTCTGTAATGTGGAGCACGAAAGTGTCGTCGATATGAAACGGCTTATCGAGAAACGGAACCGCCAGAACGCAGCTCAACACCGATACGATAAGAATCTCATTCCGCGTCATGTGACACCAATACTAGCGATTCGCTGTTCCTGTGCAAGTGAGGTCAATCTGTCTCACGCAAAGACGCTGAGGCGCAGAGGTTATATTGCACGCAAAGCCGCCAGGCTCGCTAAGGGTGAGACCGTGTCTCGTGTAGGTTCACAATTGCGAGCCCAAGCTTTTCAGATATTTCGGGTAAGATAATAGGGTTAGTACGTAACCCTCACAGGCTTGGTTGGCGAGACAGACAAGTTCGCTTCCAGCGACTGGCAGCCACCAGCAGTCGGCACTTTCCGGCTCTGAGGGAACTGTTACAGGTGGCCGCCTTGCTCGAGGTTACTGAGGCGCCTATAGGAATCACGAGTCAGAGCAGTTTTCTGACGTCGAATGAGAGTCTTTAGCGTGAAGCATTCGAAAGAGAAACGATGAGTCAAGCCATACCACAATATACTGAAGACGATGTAAGAAGCCTGGACTGGAAAGAACACATCCGAACTCGGCCGGGCATGTACATCGGGAAGCTCGGCGACGGAAGCCACACCGAAGACGGCATCGATGGGCTGGTGAAGGAAGGTGTTGATAACTGCGTTGATGAATTCCTGATGGGTGCCGGAAAGAAGATTGACATCAGTATCGAGGGCAAGGCTGTAACGGTGAGAGATTACGGGCGCGGGATTCCCCTCGGCAAAGTTATCGACTGCGTCGCCAGGATCAACACCGGGGCCAAATACGATGAAGGAGCGTTCTACCGCTCTGTCGGGCTGAACGGAGTCGGTACAAAGGCGGTCAACGCTCTTTCTCAGAGCTTTATCGTGGAGTCCTTCCGTGAGGGTAAGGTCAAGAAAGCAGAATTTGAACAGGGGATATTGATCAGAGAGCACACACTTCACACGACGAAGGAACGCCCTGGGACCCTGATCAGATTCGTTCCCGACCCTGAGATGTTCAAGGAATACCGTTTCGAACCTCCCTTGATTGAGGAAAGGCTCTGGCGCTATGCCTACCTGAACCGAGGACTGAAACTCAACTTCAACGGGATGGTTTTTTCCAGTGATAATGGGCTGAGAGACCTCCTTGAGAACGAAGTGGACGAGGCAAAACGGTATCCGATTATCCACGTTGTCAGCGATGACATCGAGTATGCTCTGACCCGCACAGATGCGTATGGCGAAAGTTACCTTTCGTTCGTGAACGGTCAGTACACGATTGACGGAGGTACCCATCAGGCCGCTTTCAGAGAAGGCGCTCTTAAAGCATTCAAAGAGTTCTTCAATTCCGACATCGAAGCGTCTGACACACGAGGCGGCTTTTTCGGCGCTGTTCTGGTCAGAATCCATGAACCGGTGTTCGAGTCCCAGACTAAGACCAGGTTGGGTAGTACCACGGTGACCAAGGACGGTCCCACTGTGCGTACATGGGTCGTGGACTTCGTTCGTGACACGTTGGTCAAGTTCCTCCACAAGAACCCGAAAACAGCAGAGGCAGTACGCGCGAAAATCAAGCAAAACGAGAAGGAACGCCGAGATCTAGCCGGCATAAAGAAGCTCGCTCGTGAGCGACAAAAGAAGGCCAACGTTCACAATAAGAAGCTCCGTGACTCCAAGGTGCACTTCAATGAACCCAGAAGCAAACGAAGAGAGGAAACCCAACTCTTCATCACCGAGGGTGACAGCGCTTCAGGGAGCCTCACCAAAGCACGGGACGTTGAAACTCAAGCGATATTCGCCCTAAAGGGAAAGCCTTTGAACTGTTTCGGCCTTTCCAAGAAGATTGTCTACCAGAACGAGGAACTCAATCTACTCCAGCACGCGCTCGGGATTGAAGATGGCCTCGACAACCTTCGATACAACCAAGTCATCGTGGCCACCGATGCAGATGTGGATGGAATGCACATCCGCCTCCTGCTTCTCACTTTCTTTCTCCAGTTCTTTCCCGAACTGGTTAGGAAAGGACATCTCCATATTCTGGACACACCACTGTTCCGCGTGCGAAACAAGAAAAAAACTCTCTATTGCTACGATGAGCAAGAGAAGATCGCAGCGGTTCGAAAACTGGGAGCTAAAGCCGAGATCACCCGTTTCAAGGGCCTTGGTGAAATCTCCCCGAATGAGTTTGCGGCCTTCATTGGGGAAGAGAAACGTCTGGAGCCGGTGGAAATTCACAAAGGCATGCTTGTCAAAGACGTTCTCGCCTATTACATGGGGAAGAACACTCCGCAGAGACGTGAATTCATTACCTCGAATCTTGTAATGGAACCGGTGGACCTCGTCTGAAACTGATATGAGCAAGAAGAAGGGCAAAAAGCCGCCGAGACGAGATTCAGGGGTCAATCTTGGCGTGGAGGAGACATTCAAGGATTACTTCCTTCAATACGCATCCTACGTCATCACCGAACGGGCGATTCCTGACATCGATGACGGATTGAAGCCGGTTCAGCGCCGAATCCTGTTTTCACTTTGGGAGAACGAGGACGGACGTTACAGCAAAGTAGCAAACATAGTCGGACACTGCATGAAGTATCACCCTCATGGGGATGCTTCAATCTACTCGGCAATGGTTGGCCTCGGCCAGAAAGGCCTGATGATCGATACCCAGGGAAACTGGGGAGACGCGGTAACCAATGATCGGGCCGCGGCAGCTCGTTATATAGAAGCCCGTCTAACAGCTTTCGCCAAAGAGGTTGCTTTCGCACCTCACTTGACCACCTACAAACTCTCCTACGATGGACGGAGTAAAGAACCTGTGACACTCCCTGTCCGCTTTCCACTACTGCTTGCGATGGGAGCCGAAGGCATCGCGGTCGGGTTGACAACCAGGATTCTGCCGCACAACTTCGTTGAACTGCTGGAAGCACAGAAAGCCCAACTCAGAGGCGAGGAGTTTAAGCTTCTTCCAGATTTCCCCACCGGTGGGTTCATTGACGTCAAAGACTACCTGGATGGCGCGCCAGGCTCGCGGGTGAAGGTGCGGGCTGTAATGGAGAGAGGAAAAGGGAAATCGGTCGTTATTCGACAAGTGCCGTTTGGGACCTCTACCGAAACTCTGATTGATTCAGTCCTGAAAGCGAACGAGAAAGGTAAGATAAAGGTCTCCAATATCCAGGATAACTCCGCTGCGGAGATTGAGATTGTGGTTTCGTTCCAGCGGGGAGTCGACATGGACAAGGCCGAGGACGCCCTGTACGCCTTTACCGATTGCGAGATTTCTCTGAGCTCCAATTCGATGGTGATCAAGGACGGGAAGCCAGCTGCTTTGAGTGTCTCCGAGATCTTGATCGAATCAACGAAACGGACCAGAGCATTGCTGCGGAGTGATCTTGAAATCGAGTTGGACCGGCTGGAGAAACAGTGGCATCTCAAGAGTCTGGTACAAATCTTTGTCGAGAATCGAATTTATTTGCGGATCGAGAAATGCGAAACCTGGGTTGAGGTCTTGTACGAGATCGATCGCGGACTCGAGCCACATCTGGACAGGTTGAGGCGGCCAGTCACCGAAGAAGATCTGGTCTATCTGACAGAAGTGAAGATCCGACGTATCAGCGCCTGGGATTCCAAGAAAGCTGAAGAGGAACTGAACAAGATCGATGAAGAGATGCGAAAGGTCAGAAGGAACCTCCGCAATCTGACTGCTTACACAATCGAATACCTGGACAGCCTGTTAGACAGGTACGGAAAGGGCCGGGAAAGACGGACCAGGATTTGCAGTTTTGACACGGTTGCTGCGGTGTCGGTGGTTGAGAGGACGGAAAAGCTCTATATCGAGAGGAAAGCAGGCTTTATTGGAACCGACCTGAAAGACGTTGAAGAACTCGGCCCTTGTTCACCTCTGGATGACGTAATGGTGGTCCTGCAAGATGGAGGGATGGTAGTTGCGAAGGTGGCAGACCGCAAATATGTGGGCGACAACATCGTTTACGCAAGTCTACTTGGGCCTGGGGAGCGGGATACTGTCCTCAACTTGATATATGAAAACGTCGAAACCGGGCAGGTTTACGCGAAGCGATTCACAGTGGGAGGCTACACCAGGGAAAGGCGTTACGAACTGGGCCCGGCAAAGAAAAAGAGAATACTCCTTCTTGCCGTCGGCAGTAGTACTTTTGCACACATCAAGCTCCGCAAGAAACCCCGGATCAGGACCGATCTCTACCTTCGTTTTGATGATCTGCTCGTGAAGGGTCGAGGTGCGGCTGGCATCACTGTGACGAAACACCGGGCTTCGAGTGCTCGAGAGATATCTGAGGCCGTTTATTGCAACAGGCTCGACTTGGATCCTTCAGAACTCGTAAAGGCAGGTTCGTCAGGAGACACTATTGAAAAACAGGGCGACGAACCCGGAAGTGGACCCGCAGCCGGGGTGAAGCCCAACGGTGCGCCGATTGATTCGGATCAACGAGGAGCCGAGACCCAGAAGGCGCTGTTTTCCAACGAGAAATAGGATTCAAGATGTGTTTGACAACCTGGAAGGTTGTCCTGCGGTAGGACATGCATCCTTGCTTGTCACAAGGGTCCGGAAGGTTGTCCTCCTCTGCCGCCGTGTCCAGAGAGTTGCACATCGCGACCATCAATTTGCCGACGGGCGGTACTCCAGGATGAGTAGTAGATGAGCACTGGGAGGAGCAAGAGCAAACCTGCCTATACCAACAGCAGGGTTTGGCATTTCTTGAAGCACTTCGAAACCCTCCTGGCGCAGGGCGTCGAGTCGTTCATCCAGATTCTCGGAATGATACACAAGGGCAGGCAGCTTCAAGTCCTCTGACTGGTAGAGCCCGAGGCTAATAAGCCCGTCGGAAATCGCTGCCCAGGGATAGGGTAAACTGTCGCCCCTGAGCTTCTTAAAGCCGACCTTCTCCAGGGAAGCCACCGACGTTTCCAAATCGTTAATGGGAAAAGCCAATTCCCCAAAACTTCCACACTTGGAGAAAGGGCGCCCTGTCGGCTTCGGAATCCGTCGGGCCGAATACTCGACGAGTGAAATTTCGATTCCACCCGGTGTCTCCAAACCACCCACAACCTCAGGAATCTCTCTGTCGTGCACCGGGACTACATCGATTCCCGCTGATTTGAGCTCCTTGACTCTTTGCTTCATGTCGGAAGAAAAGTAGTTGAGCACCGGACAGGAGGGTCCCGATTGCTGACTCAGATTAAGTGTGATCGTCCCATCACTCAGAATAGCCCAGGGCCAAGGTTCCCAGTTCTGATCCAGCTTCTCGAAACCCAACCTTTCAAAGAAAGCAAGTGATTGGCCCACATCGATCACGCCGACGGAGATTTCAACGAATTTGCCCAGTTTCATTGAAAATCCTTTCGTTGCTTTTACTTTAATCGAATCCGCGAGCTTTATCTATCGTGTTTTTTGATCCCATGCGCCCGTGCCATCCCAAACACCTTGTCTCCTTGGTGCTCTTGGTGTTCCTGGTGGTTTGAATTATCCGGACTAAACCCTTGGCGAGCTTTGCGTTTTGGGCAAATTCACGCAAACCAAAGAGCTATTGATCAGCCTCAAATACTGCCAGAGACTTGTAGTAATTGATCAGCCCTCGGGTCGAGCTGTCATGGGACGAAATCGGCTGGTTGTTCTGCAATTCGGGCAGAATCTCCTTAGCGAGTTGTTTTCCTAATTCGACACCCCACTGGTCGAACGAGTTAATACCCCAGATGATCCCCTGTACAAAGATCTTGTGCTCATACATGGCGATGAGTGCCCCTAAAGTTCTTGGGGTCAGCTTTCTGAACAGAATCGAATTGGTGGGTTTATTTCCCTCGAACACTTTATGAGGTAACAAGTTGTCTATCTGCAGTGAGTCGAGGCCTGAAGCTTCAAGTTCTGCACGTGCCTCCAATGCGGTCTTGCCTTTCATCAGGGCCTCCGTCTGGGCAAAGAAGTTCGAAAGCAGAATGGCGTGATGATCACCCATCGGATTATGTGTCTCGGCCGGAGCCAGGAAGTCAGCGGGAATCAATTTTGTACCCTGGTGAATCAGCTGATAGAAGGCATGCTGTCCGTTGGTCCCCGGCTCACCCCAAATCACCGGCCCGGTCGTGTAATCGACGACCTCTCCCTCTCGAGTGACTCGCTTTCCATTGCTTTCCATATCCCCCTGCTGGAAGTAGGCTGGAAAACGATGGAGGTACTGATCGTAGGGGAGGATCGCATGAGATTCCGCCCCAAGAAAGTTGTTGTACCAGATCCCCAGCATTCCCAGGATGACGGGGAGATTCGACTCGAGGGGCGCCTTTCCAAAATGCTCGTCCATCTCGTGGGCACCGGTAAGCAGTGCCTCGAACGCATCCATTCCCACGGCAATCGCAATTGACAACCCAATGGCTGACCAGAGCGAGTAACGGCCCCCAACCCAATCCCAGAACTCGAACATATTGCTCGTATCGATTCCAAACTTTTCAACCTCCGCTGCATTCGTGGACAATGCGACGAAGTGCCTGGCAATGGCACCGGCATCTCCAACGTGACTCAAGAACCAGCTTCTTGCCGACTGTGCGTTGGTGATTGTTTCCTGCGTGGTGAAGGTTTTCGAAGCAACAATGAACAGGGCTGTTTCCGGGTCAAGTTCCTTTAACACCTCCGCGAGGTGGGTTCCGTCGATGTTTGAGACGAAATGAACCCGCAGTCCCTCCTTCTGGTAAGGCTTTAATGCTTCAGTCACCATTACCGGCCCTAGGTCCGATCCCCCAATTCCGATGTTCACCACGTCTGTGATGGCTTTCCCCGAATGGCCTCTCCATTCACCGGAACGTACCGCCTCCGAAAACACCCTCATGTGCCGGAGGACAGCGTTGACCTTTGGCATCACGTTTTCGCCTTCCACGAGGACCGGCCGGTTCGAGCGGTTTCGCAGAGCAACATGGAGCACAGCGCGGCCTTCAGTCGAATTGATCTTCTCCCCCGAGAACATCTTGTCTCTAGCTTCTGCCAGTCCAACGGAACGGGCCAGCTGAAACAAGAGCCTCATGGTTTCTTCAGTAATCCGGTTCTTTGAGTAGTCCAGGAGGATGTCAATGAACCGAACGGAGAACCTTTCGAACCGGGAGGGATCATCCTCGAATAGTTTCCGTATCGGGAGCCCGTCGAAGATCTCCCGATGGACTTCCAAAGCTTTCCATTCCGCAGATTCGGTCAGTCGCGACATGTGATACTCCTTCGAGTTAGGGGGAACATCGTTCGGATGCTTGGGCAAACGGGTTGTCCCTGCCGTTCGCTTCGGCTCGGTTCGCGCCAAAGGATACCTGAGGCGGAGTCTTTATGGAAAGGGGGGGTCCGCGAAGTCGGAGTTGAAACTGTGTCGAGATCCCCTATTTCC
>JAUVSF010000399.1 GCA_030597245.1 Acidobacteriota bacterium | reverse complement strand
GTAATGCATGACGGCACCCCGGTAAATCAACTGTCCCGAACCGTTGTCGTAACGCTTCTCATCCTTGAAGTTCTCTGCGTCGTACCACATTGAAAAGGCGTTCCCGTCGACTTCCCACTCCACCCAACCCGTTTTGTATTTCCATCCAATCCATCCGATGGCACGGTTGACATTGAGATCGAGATCGAGAAACGTGTTGGATCCGCATCCGGAGTTTCGCCTCTGCTCATAGATCATGGGACCGTAAAACCAGACTTCGAGTCCCTTTCGCTGGAAATGTTTGACGGTCGGCAGGTCGAAGGACACGGTGTGGCATACCCACAGATCGATTTCCCGGGAGAGTTTCTCCATCGCTTCTTTGGAATATCCTCCGTCGATCCGATAGAGAAACCAGTCTCGCCCCATGCCGTCGTGGAGAAGCTTTCCGTAGTAGAGCATTTCCTCGTAGGCAGACTCGAAATACGATTCGTCAAGGCCGTTGAGGAAGGCGACCTTCTCTGTCCTCTGCCATGCGGGCTTGGAATCAAAGTGTTCTCGAAACTGACGCCCCACTTCCTTCCATACCGACTCATACTCGGCCGTTCGCCCTTCTTCAGGCACGGAGATAGGCCACGCTCCACCCGGATGCTTGGCACTGTCTACGTTGAAGGGCAGCATCACATGGTGAAGGGGTTGTCCGGTGCCCGGTCCCCAATAACCATGCTTTTCAGTAAAGGCACTTCCGTCCAGGTAGGGGCCGACTCGCGAGTCATATGCCGCCCAGTCGATTTTGACGTTACCGTTTTCGATGGTGAGGTCGGGTCTGTAGGCGTAGACGAGAGGCAGGAACCGGTGACGCCTTGCCATTTGGTAGTAGGCAAGTTCTTCGGAAAGCGGCATCCCTCGCATCGAACCATTCCAGAAGTCGCCCGGAAGATGACTTTCGTGAGGCAAGGCGAAATCCCAAACTTGCAGCTGGACCTTGAGGCGCTGGTTTCCTCCTTCCCACTTGACGAGGATCTCTCCCTCATAGCGCCCGGGTGGCGCATCGCTACGTTCGAAGGGAACATAGATGTCAATCCAGATGCCCTGTGCCGTTTGGTTCGCGATACCGTTGTAGAGATCAGGGATGGAGAAAGGGAAGGCGGGGAACAAGGATGATCGTCTCTTGGGCATCAGAGCATCGGGATACCAACCGGCGCCCAGAGAAGAGGCTTCGTATCCGAGCGACGGGCGACGCACTTGCGTGTACCATTGCTTGAGGATCTGCAAACTCTTTCCATCGAGTTTGGCCCCGCTTGGATGCTGGAGTTCAGACATCTGCAAGTCCACTCCAGAAACGGGTCGGTTTGTTCCAAGGATAACCTGAAACGCGACGAATTCGTTTCGAGCTGCACTGAGCGTAACCGTGTTCGTCGCAGAGTCCCAAATCAGATTATTGTTCTTGAGACTCCCAGTTGGGTAATCGGCGTGTACCTTGGTTTTTGAAGTGAGGATAACCTCCCCGCTAACAGGAGATACCCTCAAATAGTCCCCTACAGCCCACACATCCACTGCAGTGTTTTCTGATGCAAGAACTGGGCAGATAGAAGAAACGAGTGCCAGTACGCCTGCCAGCTGGACAAGCCTTGGGCAGGGGTGTTTTGAGAATGTCATGTGCTGTCTCGATCCGGATACATCAACGGCCCCTGCGAGACCGAAGAGCCACCCCGACTCTACGGGTTCTTTCGCAGGTCGTCGAAGTACTGTTCCTGCACTTCCACGAACTCTTTGAGGCCCTTTGTATCGCCATGGATAGTCTTGTAGGCCTGGGCCAGGTATTGCTCCGCGGTCTTAGCGTTCGCTCCTTTCAGGACAACGGCACGAGCGTACTCGATCGCAGCGCCATCAAGGTCACCTTTAACTTGATAGGCAAAGCCGAGCCGGAAACGACTTCTCTCGTCATAAGGGTCGGCCTCTGTTGCCTTGGCCAGATGATCAAGCGCTGAGGTCATGAGTTCAGAGGACTGTGTATTGAAGGCTTCGAAGAGCTGTGCTGTGCCGACACCATAATAGGCATCAACCAGCATTTCATCTGGCTTTCTGGTCCAGAGCCCGACGGTGTCCTTTTCAGGTGTAATTTCACCTCTAAGTATCTTAAGTGCCCTTTCTCCGTGTCGAATAGCCGGTTCAGCCTCGGGCGGCTCCAGTTCTGCGTAAGCTGCTGAGAGACCTGACAGCAGTGCGGAAGAACTCACCAGCACGAGGACTGCCTGTTCCCCGTGGTCGAGAAAGTCGTTTGGCTTGTCCCTTTGCCAGGCGTTGACGGCCAGAATCTCGTGACAGAAAGGAGCGAATGCACCTTCCGGGTACTTCTTCAAGTACTCTTCAGCGCCCTTTGCCCTCTCTTTGATCGAAGTATCACTTTCGATCTGCTGCCACATATTTTGTTCCAGCGGAGTGGAGGGAAGCTGCTCGACCTGGCGCCGGTCCATCTCCATCTCTTTCGATTTTCCCGACATAATTTGGGCCATTGAAAATGAGGAACTTATCAGGAGTAAAAAGCACAATATGTATCTCGACATAGCCATACCTCCGGTCTCTTATTCTTGCCACCGAAAAGGTATCATAATCTGCATGCCAAACTGAACCCGTTAGCCGGTTTCTTGGCCGTCGACAAACTTATCTTCTTGGTGTCGAGGGGAAGATTGCCTTCCAGACCGTCACTGCGGAGCCGATTCCCGTCATGACAAGCTAAAAGCTTATCTTCCGCTATGCATACCATTGCGTACTATACGGAGCCCCGGGGAGGAAGATGGCCTTCCAGGCCGTCACTGAACTGCTAGTCTCCAACGTGACAAGCTTATCTTCCTCGAGTCCTCGGGTCAGGCAGTTTGTCACCCGTCTAGACCCTGAGCAGTTGACTTTAGGGGGGAATGGGGGTACGACAGCAGTTGATTCCTGAGTAATGTAACTTACACACGGGGAAGGTAATGAAAAGTCACTGTCTTTACTTAGTGTTCATAATCTCGAGTCTTCTTTTCACTCCGGTGCTGTCAGCCGAAGTCGTAATCGTCAGACCTGCTGAAATTGACGATGTTCTAAACAATCCCGGAATAGGGTTCATGACGTTTCAGCGTTTCAATGGAGACGATTTGAATTCTGGTTCAGGGTGGACTGAGGGATTCCCCATCGAGTATCAGGAATTCGATGGGGATCTGACCAACCAGGACCATCCTGACACGTCCCTGGCCTATTTCCGTGTTAACTGGAGATTTGTGGAGCTGGAGTTGGGGCGCTACAACTGGGCCATGATCGATAAGGCTCTCAGAACGGCTGCCGAGAGGGGGCAGACACTTTTCTTGCGGATCTCACCCTATGAAGGCGGAGATGAGAAGGACGTGCCCGTCTGGTACAGGGAGCTGATCGGACAGGAAAGAGAGCAACCCCTGGAGAAGTGGCGCGTCGATCCCGAGAATTCGCTCTATTTGAAGCATTTTGGAGGTCTGATCCGTGCGCTGGGTGGTCGTTACGATGGTCATCCAGACCTGGAAGGGGTCGATGTAGCAATAGTCGGTTTCTGGGGTGAAGGAGAGGGATCACACCTGTTGACCGAGCAGACTCGTAAGGCACTTATCAATGCCTATCTGGAGAGCTTCAGGAAGACGACGCTCATATTCCAGCCACTGAATGGAGACGCGCCTGATCCGGGAATGTTGGTGAGTGGCCTCCCGATAGCCGCCAGTTGGCCTGACGGGACGGACAATGGCTCTGGGCCACACATGCGACATCTGGGATGGAGAATCGATTGTCTGGGTGACATGGGCTTCTGGAGAGATACGAGAGCGAACTGGAGTCATATGTCGGATGTCTATCCCCAGGACATCATAAAAAGCGGGATGGCCGAAGCGTGGAGAAAGGCACCGATCACTCATGAAATCTGTGGGACGTTTTTGAGGTGGCGCGAACGTGAAGCCTATACCGAAGAGATCGTGAAGTACATCTTTGATCAGGCGCTCAAATGGCATATTTCGTCGTTCAGTGCCAAGAGCTCCCCTGTTCCTGTGGAGTGGCAACCACTGGTGGACGAATGGCTGAAGAAGATGGGTTACCGATTCGTCTTGCGCAAGTTCACTTATCCTTCTGAGGTCAAACCTCAGGGCAGGTTGGATTTCACCAGCTGGTGGGAAAATAAAGGTGTTGCGCCTTGTTATCGTAACTACGCACTGGCTCTCAGGTTGCGGGGAAACGGGCAAAGGCGGGTCTTGCCGACAGACGCCGACATTCGAACCTGGATGCCTGGCGACAGCCTTTATGATGATGCTGTGTTCGTCCCGCTCGACATGCCGCTCGGACAGTATGAGCTTGAGTTGGCGGTGGTAGACAGAGCGAGCTTTGAGCCTGTGATAAAGCTTGCCATCGACGGATTGAACCCGGATGGCTGGTATCGGATGGGGAAGATAGCTGTTCAGGAAATCGTGGAGTGAAGGGCGACCAAGCCTTGATTCGAGTCCCGTCGCGGGACGGCATGATTCTCGCACATTGAATTCTGGAGTTCTCGGAGACCCCGCGACTGCGCGACCTCAAGCCCCAAGACTCAAGACCTCGAGACCCAAGACCTCAAGACTACGAGACGCGAGACTCCGAGACCTCGAGACCCAAGACCCGAGCCCAATTGTTAGAATAGTCGCTGGCGACTATGAGAAAACTGTACGCGTTGAGTCACTTCATTTGCTTGTTCCCGCTGCTGCTCCTGCCCGACTTCGCTGCGGCCGAGAGAGTGATCTTTACAGACGTCACAGAAGCAGCCGGTATCACCTGGGCTCACGACAACGGCATGTCTGAGAAACGGTACCTGCCGGAAACGATGATCGGCGGGGCTGCTTTCCTGGATTACGACAACGATGGTTGGATCGACATTTACCTGGTGACAGGTTCAACGAGTGACTTC
>JAUVSF010000642.1 GCA_030597245.1 Acidobacteriota bacterium | reverse complement strand
GATCTACCGGTTGGGCTCTAACCTGTTCCGGAGACATATAAGCCGGGGTACCGAGCGTAGAACCTTCCCGGGTCAGTCCGGAGGTGAGATCCTGTTCGGTTCCATCATCTGTGGCAACTCGTTTGGCAAGACCGAAGTCCATGACCTTCGCGTGCCCCTGAGGAGTGAGCATGATGTTGGCCGGCTTTAGATCGCGGTGAACGATTCCCTTCTGATGGGCCAGTTCCAGAGCATCGGCAACCTCTGCGGAGATTTGAACGGCTTCTTGGAGTGGCAGGCGTCCCTCGTCGAGCTTGTCCTTGAGGGTCTGACCCTCGACGTACTCCATGACAATGAAGTCCTGGCCGTCTTCTGTTTGGGCCACTTCATTGATATGGCAGATGTAGGGGTGATCCAAAGCAGCGGCTGATTCAGCTTCACGCAAGAATCGCCTGCGGGCCAGCTCATCCTGATAGAGGTGTACAGGAAGGAACTTCAGAGCGACCTTACGTTTGAGGCTGGTGTCCTCGGCCAGAAAGACCTCTCCCATTCCGCCCTCGCCGAGCTTTTCGGTGATCTTGTAGTGGGAAATGGTTTGTCCAATCACTGCCTGCCCTCCCGGAAATCGCTTGCTTCAATGCTACGCCTGTCAAGTGGGAGAGACAACAGCCAAGTGCCTTGGCGAAAGCTCAAACTTCAAATCTCAAATCTCAGATAGGAACCGAGCATTTAACTATATATACCTTTTTTGGAAATTGAGGTTTGGTGCTTGGTGCTTCACCGCCTTCGGCAGGGCTACGGACTGGAGAATATGGGATTAGGGTTCGCCCAAATACGGAGTATCTTCCAAATACTTGGCTACAATGTCTTCAGGGAAGTTCATCCGCCGCCGCAAATCCTGAAAGCGGGGTTCGTCGCGGAGGGTGCTGGTAATCGGATTCACGACCATGTAAGGCGACTTCTAAACAAAGGTTTCGACGTCATCTATTCCATTAGGTAGCTTGTTCACTCCAGAAAGCTTGTAGATGGTCTTGTATCGAACCAGCATGGTGTTCATCACTCTCCCTCCCACGGGTCACCTGGCAGGAGTTGTACGAGAGTCTCTGACACTTGCTCCGCGGCCGTTTCAAGTTTCCACGAATACCCCTGCGAAAGAAGCGGACCAATATCCGCTGTAAACTGTGCGTCACGTAACTTCTCTGCAAGATTCCGTTCGAACTGCGCTCGGGTAACCCGGTGACCGCTGCGGTTCATATACTCAAGGAAAGAGGCAATGATTCGCTCGGGATCCGTTACGGCAATCTGTAGTGCCGTCGCGAGGTCGAATAGATCACGTCCTTTCTTACGCTGATACAGTGCCCGTAGCTTGGTTCCAAGAAGCTCGTCTAGTTCATACGAACTGACTTCGCATGAACCTTCAAACCAGCGCGAGGAAACTGCAAATGGAGCACGGGTGAACCTATAAACCGCAAAGTGTTCACGGGAATTGATCTCTACTTTGAGACGCAGACTAATTGGTGGAGAGTCCTCGGAATCGAATCGGTAGAAGCATGTTACGCGACTTTCTGTTTGTTTCCACTTCGGCTTCCCGAGCCAGGGATCCAGGACTTCGCGGAGCGCCTCCAATGTTGGCCCTGCGGGTTCCGCAGTTATCTGGACCAGATCGATATCTTCTGAGTAGCGAGCTGCCGGTTTCAGGTAGAGCTTGTAGAGCGCCGTACCACCACGCAATGCCACGGCCTCTCGTAGGTGGGGATGAGAAAAGATATTCACCAATGCACGGCTGATAACAAGGTCCTGCTCGACTTGGAAATCCTGTATCCATGGCGCTTCAGCACGCCACTCTGTGATGTAGTCTCGCGGGATCAAACTTCTGCCTCCACTTCGGCATTCACATAGAGCTTCCAGTCCTTATTCCGTTGGGACCGTTCATGCGTCCCACTTGGCAGAAGAGGTGTCGATTCTCTTGCGTGTTCTCGAATGTAGACTCTGAGCGGATCTGTCTTGTCGAGTACACCCACGTGTTCGAGCAAGTAGCCGAGTCGCTGCGCCCATGGAACAGGAACAGCTTGTACTGCAGCGACCAGCCTCTCAGGATCGATCTGTTCGCCCAGTTCCGAGAGAACCGTTGCAGCCTGGTCCAGGCCGCCGGCATGGCGCTGATAGCCTACCAAATCGAGTGCCGTCGCTTCTGGCGCGGAGACTAGGATCGTGCCCCGTGGTGTGTTGAAACGTTGAACCGTCACATCCTTGAGATATTTGCACACGATGAAGACAACACGCACGGCGCCGCAGTTGATCGGACGACGGCTCTTCTCAAGGAATACCTGGAACTCCTGAGGACGGTGGTGGGCCGCACCGTAATACTCTGCAGCCGAGAGGAGGCCGACGTAGTAGGGGAGATTGAGGCGTTTCATTAGTGTTGGGATGAACTGATCGGCTGGAAGGCATCCGAGCGAGCTGTATTCAGGGGGAATGATTACGTAGAAGCCGCGGGCTGGTGATGCCACAAGCTTCTGTTTGGCAAGACGGTTCAGAGCCAGCTTGGCAGCAGTGGCAGAGACACCTAGTGCGGATTGAACGTCGCAGGAGGAAAGGTGATAGCGTCCTCGCGCAGCGAGGCTCGTGACGTACTCCCTGGCGTTGATGGAGCGTGCATCCGATTTCATGTGCGCAAAGTATCATTTTTCGATACCTTACGCACATGAAATCGGATAACAAACCTGCATTTTTGTGCCAGTAAGGTTTCCAGTGGTCGGCTGGAATGGAGCCGCAGGTGCACCGTCCGGCGAAACGAAGGCTGGCGATGCTGACCATGAAGCTTTGCTCGGCGAGTTTGTCCTCGACGAGTACGCCTTTCGGTGATGGGTTAGGCTGGAAGTAAGTGCCGCGGGAAAATGAGTGTCCCTTTGTTCCCTCGACGTACTCCATGACAATGAAGTCCTGGCCGTCTTCTGTTTGGGCCACTTCATTGATATGGCAGATGTAGGGGTGATCCAAAG
>JAUVSF010000174.1 GCA_030597245.1 Acidobacteriota bacterium | reverse complement strand
TAATCAAGTCGATCGAAGACTTTGAGGATGTCCCCGCATACGCGGAGCGACAGTTGGTGGAGTACGGATTCGGAGAGGGTGATCTGCTCATCAGCTGCACCGAAGGGGGAGAGACTCCCTTCGTGATTGGGGCAACCGAGAAGGCTTTGGCACTATCGAGTCGCCCCCCCTTCTTTCTGTACTGCAATCCTGACGAAGTCCTCTGCAGGCTTGTGGAGAGATCCAGACGAGTGATTCAGAATCCCTGCATTGAATCGATCAGTCTGGATGTGGGGCCGATGGCCCTCTCGGGGAGTACTCGGATGCAAGCCAGTACGGTTTTGATGGCGGCTGTGGGATTCTGTTTGCTCTACGCTTCTGAACCTTTCGACAAAACAGTCGATGGCATCCGTTCTCTGATTTCAGCTTGGGATCGACTCGACACCGGTTTTCTGGAGAGCTTTGTAGCCGCCGAGTCGGCTTTTTATCGGAGTCAGGAGTTCTTGTTCTATGAGACGGACGAGCAGTACGGGATCTCCATACTGACGGACACGACTGAACGGGCCCCCACTTTCAGCCTGCTGCCCTTCGAGAACATCGACGGCCATCAGTTGCCCTCCTGGTGTTACCTTCTGTTTACTGCTTCTAAGGACAGCTCCAAAGCCTGGGAATCACTCCTTCGCAGGCCACCGAGGACTCTGGAATGGAAAGAGATAGGAGATGTTGCGTCGGCAAAGCGGTTGCTCGGGTTTGACTTCAGCGGGAAGCTGATAGAGCGGCGGCGAAGCCAGACAGGGAATGCGCCCCATCACCATTTCAAGATTCATGGGACAGAACGAGGGATCCGATTCGAGCTGGAAAATCTAGACCATACCTTGGAGACCGATGGGCTCGACCATTTGCAGGAACATCTTTTGCTCAAGCTGTTGTTGAATACGCACTCCACTTTGGTGATGGGGCGGCTTGGCCGGTACGAGGGGAACGTCATGACCTGGCTACGCGCGAGTAACAACAAGCTCGTAGACCGATCCATCCGCTATATTGATGCACTGCTAAAAAGAGAGGGTATTCATCTTTCCTACGAAGATATTGCTGCCCGGTGTTTTGAGATGATGGAAGAGCTCCCGGAAGATCACTCGCTTGTTCTTACGGTCACCGAGAGCGTTTTGGCCGAATCGGCCAAAGAGTGACCGCGGGGTCCCGCATTCGGCTATCAGGATCACAATCCGGCTGAAGCACACCGTAGTAGACTCGAATCGTTATGTGGTCGTTGTTGAGTCTTCTTCTGCCGCTCGTCATGAGCCTCCCGCTGCCAGTCCAATCGACAGAACAGAGGGAGGAACCTTCGCTCGCCGAGTTAGCCCGTCAGGCGCGAGAAGAAAGGGCCGAGAATACCTCCGAGGTAAAGGTAATCTCGAATGCCGACCTGGAACGAATGACTGACGGGAACATCGGTACCGGAAAAGCTCCCCCTCGCAAGAAAGTCCGTCGCCGGCCGGAGGAAGTGGAGTTGACGATTGAGGATTGGGGGCGCGCCTTCGACGATGTTCGTAGCCGGCTGGTCATTGTCATCAACCAGATCAGAGCGGTTCAATTGAAGCTTAATATACTTAGAGCGGGGTTTTATCAGGCGGGCAATCGTTTTCAGCAATCAGGTATCAGCCCAATTGTTGATGCCACCTTTGTGGAGTTGCGTCAGGCGTATCAGGAGGAACGTGATCTGCGGGAAGAGATCGAACGGCTTCGCAGGGATGCTTTCAGGTCGGGTCTCTTGTGGAGACAGATCGATGATCTAACCGGAAACCTTCCTGAGTCACCTGCCGACTATCAGCCTCTGGAGTTTGAGTAGCAGGGGCTAGACCCCGTACAGCATGATGTAGATCACGACTCCCGTCACTGAAACGTAAATCCAGATTGGAAGTGTCCATCTGGCAATGACCCGATGTCTGCCGAAATCCATTCTCAAGGCCCTGACTAGAGTCAGTCCCACCAGGGGTACATTCGCCGTGGCGAGAACCGTATGCGAGAGCAGGATTGCGAAGTATACAAAACGGATGGCCCCTTCACCCTCATAAGACCGTGAACCGGCGTTGTAGTGGTAGACCAGGTAAGACGTCAGGAAGAGAGCAGAGGTCAGCAAGGCTGCCAGCATGCAGTACCTGTGTACCTGGATAAGTTTTCTTCGGATTGCCCAGTAGCCGGACAGGAGGAAAATCGCGCTGGTGGCGTTCAGAAGGGCATTGAGCGCCGGGAGACTTGAGAGTTCCATTACTGCAATCCGGGGATCTTGCCCCGCTGAACCATTCTCAAGGAGGCGAAGAAGACTCCGATTCCAAACAAGACTGTCACGAGCAGCGAGATCGGCAACGGAGCGATCGAAGTAGCCCCAGGACCCTCTCCATAAAGACAGTGGCGAAGGACCGATAGCGAGTAGGTCAGCGGGTTCACTAACATGATCCACCTGACCCAGCTGAAGGCGCCTTCAGCCGGAAACAGAGCTCCGGACAGGAGCCATAACGGGAAGAGGACTACGTTCATCACCGAATGGTATCCCTGCATCGATTCTGTTTTCCAGGCTGTCGCGAAGCCCAGCCCCGACAGGGAGAAAGAGATAAGCAAGAGGGCGGCGCTCAAAGTGAAGAGCCTCCAGGCATCCAGTGGTAGACCAAGGAGCGGCATCAGCAGAATGAGAAGAAACGCTTGAGCAAAGGCAAGGGTTGTTGATCCGAGGATCTTCGCCAGCACGATGGCGTATCTGGAGACAGGCGCTACAAGGACGGAGAGCAGAAAACCTTCCTTCCGATCTTCAATGATAGAGAGACTGGAGAAGATGCTGGTGAAGAGGACAACCAGGAGGATTGTCCCGGGGTAGAAGAATTCGAGGTAGGTCATCTGTGAGTTTGAGGCCGGCAGCTGGAATGAGGATCCCAGGCCGGATCCAATAAACAGCCAGAAGAGGATCGGGGTTCCAAGCGCCCCGAAGATCCGGCTTCGCTGCCGAAGAAATCGAACCAGTTCTCGCTTCCAGAGTGTTCCCACCGAGAGTAAGAAAGTCATAGGTACTTCTTCGTTCTCCTCTTGTCCGTGAGAGTTTAGCACGGTGATCGGTGATCGGGGTCCTGGGGGTCTTGGGTCTCGGGGCTTGAGGCTTGGGACCTGGGGCTTGAGGCTTGGTATATTCTCTCGTGCTCGCCTTTATCGAAAGGGGAACCTGTCGGCCTGTAGCTCAAAGAGGGAAGGGGGCTCGTAAACGAATAATCACTTTCCATCCCTCAGCGCACCGGGGTCCCCGATCCCCGATTACTCACTACTTACTGCTTAACTTACCCCGATAACCGAACACCGGCATTTTCCCTTGACAACAGGTGAAGAAAAGGTGAAAATACAGCATGCTTCAACCTCTAGTTTTCACAGAAAGCGAGTCTTCCCAACACTCGGATTTGGGCGAGGTTCAATCTTCTGACTGTAGTTCCAAGGCAAGGCTCCCCGAATCTCTGCCTGTGAATTCTTCTCCCTTGGGCCTGAGAGTCGATACTCTCGCACAGGCCGACATTTTTCCTACGGGAATAGAGGGGCTGAATCAGTTATTGGGGGGAGGAATTCCCCGAGGGAAGCTGACTGAGATTAGCGGAGAAGTATCCAGTGGCAAAACCGGACTGTTGTTTTCAATTTTGGCGCAGGTGACTGGAACAGGTGAAATTGTCGCATATGTTGACGCTTTCGATGCCTTTGACCCTGAGTATGCTCAGAATGCGGGGGTTGATCTTGCTTCTCTTCTCTGGGTGCGCTGTCGGGGAGATCGGAATCATTCCGCAAGATCTTGTGAAAGGGCGCTGAAAGCTGCAGATGTCCTCGTTCAAGGGGGCGGGATTGGTGCAGTTGTCTTGGATATGGAGCTCCCCCCCCTTTCTAGTGATACAAGAGCAGTGAAAGTACCTCTTCACAGCTGGTTCAGGCTGCAGCGCGCTGTTAAAGGGACACACACGATTCTCGTGGTATTGTCTCGATCCAAAATAGCAGGGAGTGCTGCATCTCTTGCACTTTCAATTGAACGCAACCGGAGTGTTTGGACTCCCAGGTACTATCGCAATCCTAAGGTTCCATGTCGTGTCGCCCGGTCAGATCGGTTTCCACGGTTTGCATTTCAACATCCATCCCCTGTGACTGGCCAGGATCCCCCGTATCTTTTCAACGGCCGATGGCCGTCCACCCACCGGGAAGTGAAGGTCGAAAGTCAATTTAAGGGAATAGAAAGCAGCGCCCATTTGTTGAGGGGGAATGCGCATGGCACTGTCACGGTTCATTGCCGTTTTCAGCCCGAAGCCTGAACAGCTTTTCGAGGCTGCTCACATGCTTTCTCCCAAGGTAGAGATTTGCCCTCCTGACGGTGTTGTTCTGGAAGTCCCGGTTCGTTGTGAGCAGGACACGTTGGATCGGCTTCCCTACCTGATTACTGAAAAGAATTTCCGGGTCGGGGGAGCTGCCACACGTACTGCTGCGATTTTCGTGGCCAAAGTTTCGCCAGGCACCATCCTTCCTTATGGAAAGGAAACGGAGTTTCTAGCTCAGTTGCCAATTCAGTATTTGTCGATTCATGCCGATGTAGATGAGCACACCCTGAGTACTCTCTCTCATTGGGGAGTGAACACATTCGGTGAATTCGCTTCTTTGCCTGAGAAAGTGTTGGTTGCTCGCCTGGGCCGGCAGGGAGTGTTTCTACAAAAGATAGCCCGTGGAGAAGATGCCAAGTGTCTCCAGACTTACCAACCTGAGGCGGAATTCAAGGAGGTCCAGGATTTGGAATGGACTCTGAATACTCTGGAGCCACTGTTCTTCATTGCAGGGGGCATGCTGGAGAACTTGTGTTCTCAGCTGAAAGGGTGTGGGTTGGCCATGGGGGAACTGAAGATAAAGCTGAAATTGTCGGACGGTTCGTGCGATGAGAGAAGCATTAGTCTTGCTTTGCCGATGCAAGATGCCAAAGCGATCCTCTCCTTGCTGAGAATAGAACTTCAGACTTGCGTTCCTCGAGCAGGTGTCATCGGAGTTTTGATTCAGGCAAAACCCACGCGTCCAAGAATATTCCAACATTCATTTCTCCAGCCCACCGCTCCGCATCCTGAAAAACTGTCTCGGACTTTGACCCGGTTAAAAGTAATTGTGGGTAACGACAACGTTGGGTGCCCGGAGTTGTTGGACACTTACCGCCCGGATGCGTTTCAAATGCGGGAGTTGGAGTTAGAGAGGCCGGTCAAGAGAAAAGGCAAATCAGGACGACAAAGGGCAGGAAAAGGAAGCAGTGAATCGAGTTCGGCAATTACCGCTTCCGTTCGGCTCTCCTTGCGGAGGATGCGCCCTCCTCAACCGATACAAATAGATACAGAGCGGATCACCGCCTGTGCAGGCCCCTGGAAGTCGTCCGGCGACTGGTGGATGGAGCAGGGCCGGACAGATGGCTGGTCAAGGGAAGAGTGGGACGTAGAGCTTACAGATGGAGGTTTGTATCGGATTTATTGGGACCTTGGGGAGAAACAGTGGTTTGTGGAAGGAGTCTATGACTGAAGAGGTTGATGTGAAGGAGGGATTAACCACTAAATCACTAAAACACAAAGCAATTATTCTTCTCGTGCTTTTGTGGCTTTGTGGTTAGACCCAGTTCTCAGTTCCGACCGTTCGTCGTTCGAAATTCGTCATTCGCACTTCGACAAGACCCAAGACCCTAACATGCCCAAATACATCGAACTCCATACATGTAGCGCATTCAGTTTTCTGGAAGGCTCTTCAACACCTGAAGAGCTGGCTCAGGAAGCTGCTCGTCTGGGCTATCCCAGTCTGGCGCTTCTGGATCAGGGCGGAGTGTACGGGGCTCCTCGTTTCTACCGAGCCTGTAGGGAAGTTGGGGTGCGCCCGATTGTTGGTTCTGAGATCACTCTGAAAGAGGGGTGCCTGCCCCTCCTGGTGCAATCAAGGGCAGGCTATCAGAATCTTTGCCACCTGATTACAGATTCGAAACTGGATGCGGAGAAGGGTGAGGGGGAGATGACACTGGAAGAGCTTGAACAATACTCTTCGGGGTTGGTCTGCCTCACCGGGGGAGACAAAGGCCCGCTTCCTGTTTTGATGAAACGAGGATCACTCCATGCATTGGATTTCCTCAAGAGGCTCAAACAGATCTGGGGAAATGGCAACGTCTACATAGAAATTCAACGTCACTTTGATCGGGAGCAGGAGTCCCACAACCAGATATTGGCAGATCTGGCCAATCAGCTGAACTTACCGCTGCTGGCTACCAACGGGGTGCGCTATGCACGTTCCTCCGGACGCCTTCTACACGATGTGCTCACCTGCATTAAGCATCGGACGAATCTTGATGAAGCGGGAAAGTTGCTAAACAGGAATGCAGAGTGCCATTTGAAATCTCCTGGTGAGATGACACAAACCTTTGCCGACTTGCCGCAGGCGTTAGCTAACAGTGTAGAACTCTCACACCGGTTGGACTTCACATTGAAGGATCTGGGGTACCAGTTTCCCGCCTACGACGTGCCTTCGGGAGAGACGATGAGCAGTTACTTGAGAAAGCTCACGGAAGCAGGGGCGCGGGACCATTACCGACCTTTTCATGAGAAAGCACGCCGCCAGATCGAATACGAATTGAACATTATTGAAAAGCTGGGTTTGGCTGGGTATTTCCTGATTGTCTGGGACATCGTTCAGTTTTGTAGGCGGCACGAAATCCTTGTCCAGGGGCGGGGTTCGGCGGCAAACAGTGCTGTTTGCTACAGCCTGGGAATTACGGCTGTCGATCCGGTTGGCATGGAACTCCTCTTTGAGAGATTCCTATCTGAAGAAAGGGGAGAGTGGCCAGACATCGACTTGGATCTTCCCAGTGGTGATCGTCGCGAGAGTGTTATTCAGTACGTATACGACCACTACGGACGGCGTGGAGCCGCGATGACTGCCAATGTCATTACTTATCGTTGCCGCAGTGCAGCAAGAGAGGTGGGAAAAGCTCTTGGGGTCCCTCTCCAGGTTCTGGATCGATTATCGAAACTGCTCGTCACGTGGGGTTGGTCGGTTTTTGAGGAAGAAGGGCTATTGCTCGAGAGATTTCAAGAAGCGGGTCTGAATCTTTCTCATCGGAGAGTCCGGAACTTTGTTCGACTGTGGCGAGAAATTCAGGATTTACCGCGGCATCTCGGGCAGCATACCGGAGGAATGATCATTTGCCGGGGAAGACTCGACTCGGTGGTGCCTGTGGAGAGGGCTCGCATGCCGGGACGCACAGTTGTGCAGTGGGACAAAGATGACTGTGCTGATTTGGGAATCATCAAAGTTGACCTTCTGGGGCTGGGCATGATGTCGGCCATACACGAGTCCCTCGAATTGATTCGGAAATCGGGTGGTGAAATCGATCTTGCACATTTGCCTCAAGACGACCCAAAAGTCTATTCGATGCTTCAAAAGGCCGATACCGTAGGGGTTTTCCAGGTAGAAAGTCGAGCCCAAATGGCGACGCTTCCTCGATTGAAGCCGAAATGTTTTTACGATCTGGTGGTAGAGGTTGCCATAATCCGCCCCGGTCCAATCGTGGGCAAGATGGTTCACCCATATCTCAGCAGGCGAGCCGGGCTGGAACCGGTCACGTACCCGCACCCTTCTTTAGAACCGATTCTGAAGCGGACTCTCGGAGTCCCGCTGTTCCAAGAACAACTATTAAGGATTGCGATGGTAGCCGCCGGCTTTACCGGGGGAGAGGCCGAGGAATTGAGGCGAGCCCTGGGTTTTAAGAAGCCGGATGGAGCAATGGTGAAAATCGAAAAGAGACTCAGGGAAGGTCTCGAGAAAAATGGGATCCAGGGGGAGACTGCAGAGACAATCATCCGCCACATCACGTCATTCGCCCTGTACGGATTCCCTGAGTCTCACGCAGCTAGTTTTGCGCTGCTGGCTTACGCTAGCGCTTACCTGAAAGCGCACTTTCCCGCTGAGTTTTATACTGCATTGCTGAACAATCAGCCGATGGGGTTCTATCATCCGGCTACCCTGGTCAAGGATGCGCAGCATAGAGGACAGCGCGTAAAGCCCATCGATGTCCAGAAGTCAGGCTGGAGGTGCGGGATCGAGGAAGACCAGTCAATCCGCTTGGGTCTCATGTACGTCAAAGGGTTGCGAGAAGGAACAGGTCAGTGCATCGAAACGGAACGACACCGACATGATTTTTCTTCTGTTGATGATTTGCAGCGGCGGGTAAAGCCGAACCGGTCTGAGATCACGACCCTGGCAAGAATCGGTGCTTTGAATTCATTCGGGTTGAAAAGACGTGAAGCTCTCTGGCAAGTGGAGAAGGCCTGCCGGTTTGCAGGTCCCCTTTTCGAAAAAGTCTCTTCTCCGTACGATATATCCCCGCTTCAGGAGATGACGGCTATGGAGCGACTGGCTTCAGACTACGAAGGAGCCGGAATCACAATCGGACCCCATGCCATGGCCTTGAAAAGAAGGGAATTGGATTCCCTGGGGATCGTTCCTTCCGCCTCCTTGGAAAAGCTTAGAAACGGGCAGCAAGTGAGAGTTGCAGGCACTGTAATCGTACGCCAGAGACCGATGACAGCTAAAGGGTTTCTCTTCATGAGCCTCGAAGACGAAACGGGTATTTCGAATATAGTTTTCCGCCCCCAAATGTTTAAGAAGAACCGTTTGGTTTTAATGGGCCATCCTTTTCTTATAATCGAAGGAAGGCTTCAGAATCAGAACAACGTGATCTCCGTCCTCGCCCATAAAGTTCGTGGATTGAAAGG
>JAUVSF010000426.1 GCA_030597245.1 Acidobacteriota bacterium | reverse complement strand
CCCCGCGACATTCACTTTTCCGTCGTAAGGATTCGATGCGTCAGGCCTTTAGCGCCGGAATTCCGCTGGCAAACCTCTGAGTACGTATTCCCTATTGGAGATTACGCGGATCACCCAAGGGCCGGCGAAACGAAAGCGGCGGTTTACGCCCCTCCCCAGGTTGGCAACGCAGGCCCTCCACTGGAAGTGGGAAGGGTGCAGAAGGTCCCCCCTCTTGACGTCTCATGGAGCGGCTCGCTCTGGGACGATATCCCCGGTTTCGAACTCCCCCGAAATGAGTCTCGCCCACGGCCTGCCCGGTATCCGACGGAAGTGAAATGGGTGCACGACGGGAGGATACTGCAGGTTTTTTTCCGCAACGTGGAAGATGGTCGTCTGGATGTGAATGCAGACACGCGTGATGCAAACGTCGGGAGCGACGACCACGTCGTCGTTCACCTGGCACTTACCGGATCAGCCTCAGTACAGATTCTCGCCAACCCCGTGGGAGCAATCTTCGACGCTCTGAGTAGGGGTCCGCGAGCCTACACGAGCAGCACCGGGTCTATCGACGCGAAGATCGAAGGGCGTTTCATCAAGGAAAAGGACTGCTGGATGGTCAAGCTGAACCTTCCGCTTGAAGAGATCGCCAACGCGTTGGGAGAGAGCGGCGTACCGAAAAAGTGGAAAGTACTCATCGGACGGGTCCGCCGGGAGCGGCCCGGTGAACCCGCTGAGACCAGTACCCTTCCCGTCATTGGGAGTCCCTTCCTGAACGCTCCGGCACGGTACCGGAGCCTGATTTTGAGCGACCGGTCCCCCTTGGAGATTCCGAGTCCCGAACCGGCCTTCAGGGCCGGCTCCATAAACACCGCAAGAGCCGAATTGGCGAATCTGGATCCCGATGCACTGTCTCGTGTGCAGCGCAAGTACTATGACGTTACCCACATGGTTCAGCGGCAGATTGACAAGCAGACCAAAACGCTTGCCATGGAGGAACACAGTGAGTGGGACCAAGTGAAAACGCTGCAGGATTGGGAAACCTTCCGAGACAAGCGAATCTCGATCCTCCATGAAGCCCTCGGAGAGTTTCCGAGAAAACGGTGTAACCTGGACTACCGGATCACCTCCACTTACCACGGGGAGGGCTACCAGATTCAGAACATCGTCTACCGCAGTCGCCCCGGCTTCTACATCGCCGCCAACCTCTATCTCCCTGAGAATCCACCTGAGAAGATGCCGGGAATGATCGTCCTGCCGGCCCATCACTACCCTAAAACCCACGGCGAGATGAAGGACACCGGCATGATCTGGGCAAGAACCGGTGTAGCGGCTCTCGTTATGGAACATATCGGCTACGGCGAAAGGCTGGAAACTTCTCCGCTGTACCGGCAGGCCTATGAGTCTGAATACCTTCTTTCCCTGCAACTTGAATTGGTGGGCCAAAGCCTCCAGGGATGGATCGTGTACGACATCATGCGAACGGTCGACCTGTTTGAAGAACTGGGATACATCGATCCAGATAGAATCCTGCTGCTGGGAAGCGTCACTTGGGGAGGCGGTCGCCGTGCCGCGCCTGCCGGCCTGTTTGATGAGCGTATCGATGCAGAGATCATCTACAACTTTGGGCGGGTCTACTGGTACGGGTGGGGAATCCGAAACATGATCAACCATAAGATCACGCCCTGGTTCATCGTCAACGCTTTCGCACCCAGAAAACTCGTCTATGCCCATGAATTCTGGTACGAAGGTGAAGAAGGTCCGGGTTATCCCTCGGTATGGGTACCGGCCTGGCCCCGTTACCAGCGGATCTATCGTCTTTACGGAGCGGAACGGAACTTAGCCGTTGCCCAGGGTGAAGGGTTGCTTCGAGCGGGTGCCACCGAATTCGTTCCGGCCGGCGACTGCTATATGCTCGGTACACTGCAAAGGAGATCTCTGTACCCGATACTCGAGACTTGGTTCGATATTCCTTTACCTTTGGAGGCCGACCGAAACCTCCCAAAAGACTCCGGATTGGGTGACGTCCGCCATAGCGCGGATTACCCCTTGATCAAGTACCAGGAATCGCTGCGGCGTCCCCCCGACAGCGCCATTCTCAGCATTCCACCCTCCGTCTCCACGAGGCTGGACAGGAAAGCCCTCCATCAGATCGCTGCCGAGATGGGGAGGGAACTTCTGACAGATGCTCGCCGCAAGCGGCAGACGTCCAGCCCCGAAGAGAGGCGCCGGGCACTTGGGATGCAACTTACTCGAATCTTGGGCGACATCGAACCCGAGCCTGAGCCGAGGGTAACCGACCTTTGGAAGAAGACCCTCTCCAGCGCCGAGTTGGAAGCGATAATCATTGAAACCGAACCGGGCATCCTCGTGCCCCTCTTCCTCTTGACGCCGAGGGCTTCGACCGGAGACGACCTGCCTGTGGTTTTAGCCCTGGCGGAAGGTGGAAAATCGAGGTTTCTCCAGCAGCGCACTTCCGAGATTTTACGGCTCCTTGAACAAGGCTTTGCCGTGTGCATCCCGGACTGTCGGGGTACCGGAGAGACTGAACCTGACCAGTACAATCGAAGCGACGAACCGGCGCTCTCCTCGATCGAGATGGGCGGAACCTTGCTCGGCTCCCGCCTCAAGGATGCCCGAACGGTCCTCGAGTACCTGAAGCACAGGCCCGGTATCGACGATAAGCGAATCTCACTCTGGGGAGAATCATTCGCTCCGGTCAACCGAGACTCAATTTGGGTTGACGAGCTGCAAGGGAAGCCTGTTTCGCCCCAGATTCAGTACTTGTCCAGTCCGCTCGGTGCCCACCTGGCTCTCTTACTCGCGTTTTACCATCCGGAGGTTCATGCAGTAGCCGCCCGAGGCGCACTGATCAGTTATCTCTCCCTGCTGGAGGACAACTTCATATACGCGCCCTTCGACATCCTCGTGCCGCGACTACTGGAGGTCGCCGATATCAGCGATATCGCATCATCAGTGAATCCAACCCCTCTTCTTCTCGTGGCACCCGTGACCGGGCGCAACTTCGCTGCCTCCAATTCAGACATCAACCGATTCCTGCAGGTGGTTGATGCCTATGGTTCACCGGCCGACCTGACTATTGAACCGGGGAAGTTGGAACCTGAGCAGGAGGGCGCCCGCATCGTCGATTGGCTGGTTGGGAGAAAGTGACTGGTGGCACAGAAAACACTGAAAAGAGTCTCCCCCCGCTCGGTCACACAGGCGGCCTGCCGGATTTGGGGATCGCCTAATCCGAACTGCTCAGATCGCGAATCCAGCTTTCCCTGAAGCGGATCTTCTGCCCTCCCTTCCCCGGGTGGAGCTTAAAACCGATGACTCCTCTGGAGTTTTCAGGTCTCGAATCCGTAAAACCGATCATGAACACTCCGTTAAGGAGGGTGATCACCCGATTCTCCGCGACCTTCACCAACAGATACAAGACAATACCGGGAAAAGCCCGATATTGCAGGGCACTTCACAGAGTTACGATCAAGTGTTTTCTAAACGAAACGAGCCTCGGGAGGCAGCGGCGGTGCACCTTCTTTCAGCAGTTCATCCCACTCAACTGTTCGCCTTTCATAAATCGCTTTTCTCCCCAGAAGACTCGTCAAAACCGCATCTCTGCCCACTTCGACATCGGTGAAGGGTTGCCGGCCCTCGCGGATCGCCTCGAAAAACCCTTGTACGCTAAATAGATTCATATCGACGTTTTGCGCGTCAATCACGGTAGGCTGCTTCCCCTTTTGCCTCCAATAAAAAGTGACTGGACCGTCGTAACTGACATCTGCCCCAGCCTTTTCACCATAGGCATGGATGAAGGTTCCCCCTAATTCCGATACGGCATAGCTGATTTTCGAGAAGACGGCAAAGCGATTGTCCGGATACTCAAAGGTCAGTCCGTAGTTGTCGAGAAGATCGTTCCCTTCCCACTCGATCATGTTCTGGCCTCCCAACCCGGTAGCTCGAATCGGGTGGGCGTTCATAATCCAATTGATGACATCGATATTGTGGATCTGATTCTCGAGTATGGTGTCCCCTGACTGTTCGATCCTGTAAAGCCAATTCTTTCTCTTCGGGGAGTCACCTTTCACAATCTTGCCGCTCCAATTGCTGTATCGTTGAGCTCGTATGAAACCGACTTTTCCGATCTCCCCTGCATGAATGCGTTTCATGGCCTTGAGATATTGCGGTCGATAGCGCAGTTGCTGGTCCACATGCAAGATCTTCTCCGTATTGCGGACGGTCTGCTCAATGTCATTCAATTCGTTCAATGTCAAAGCCAAGGGCTTCGCCGCACTACAGTGAAACCCCGCTCTCAGCGTTTCTACAACCTGCTCTCGGTGCAACTGAGGTGGTGTAGCGACGAAAACCGCCTGCAAATCGTTTCGCTGCAGCAAATCTCGATGAAAACTGTAGGTGTCCGGCTTATGCTCCGCCACCACTTGCTTGGCTTCTTCCAGAGCTGCTGGATTGACGTCGCACAATGCAGCCACGCGAACTCCAGGGACCTTCGCAATGGCGGTCAACTCCGATCTTCCGCGGCCTCCCGTCCCGATGATTCCTACCTGCAGGTCACTTTTGCCGACCTGCCCGAAGGCTTTTCCCCCTAAACCCAGCACAGCAGGCGCGACGGCGGCCGCAACGGCACTCTGTCGAAAGAAATCACGACGAGTTGCTCCACTTTTCTTGATTCCCACTTCTGCTCCTTTCGAAAGCT
>JAUVSF010000723.1 GCA_030597245.1 Acidobacteriota bacterium | reverse complement strand
TGGGAGGGCCTTTCGTGTTCCTTGCCTTCTTCTGCGTAGGGATCTATGGAGGATTTGTACAGGCAGGAGTCGGTTTCCTGATCCTGGCGGTCACCACCATGGCCGGCCTCGACCTGGTTCGAGGTAATGCTGTGAAAGTCCTTTGCATACTCGTTTTTGTGTTCCTTTCCCTTGGGCTCTTTGCCTGGAATGGCCAGGTCGAGTGGTTACCTGGAATAGCCCTGGGGATCGGAACCACGATCGGAGGACAGATCGGTGCTCACTTGACGGTCCTCAAAGGCCACAGCTGGATAAAGACTGTCGTGACCGTTACAGTCCTGATCTTCGCTTTGAAACTCTGGTTCATGAACTGACCCGAATCTGCTCAAACCACCGAGGGCCCAAAGAGAACCAGGTTACTGTAGCCGTGATTTTTGGTGGAGGCTTCCACGGATAGCAACTTCACGCAGAGGGTCGATCAGTTTCCAGTGATGCGCGGGAGCTAAAGCACCCGCCTCCGCATGATCCGTAAACCAAACGGTTCAGCACGCATGCGGAGGCCCTACCTTTCCTTGTGACGGCGTAGCTCGGAGAGCGAAGTCGCAAGGTTGGGCGCATCACGCTCACCGCTGACCAGTTTCGCTTTCTGACGCCGTCTCGGCTGCTCTTTTTTTCAGTAGGGATTTTGGGAACTCTCCTCCCCCTTGACAATCAACACACTGTCTTGGTGGTGAGTGGTCTACTGTTCCCGCTAATTCAAGTCCGAACCTACTTCACGGCAGAGCCAGTCGATAGCTAAAACGCGTGACTCGCTTCACCCCGATTAGGTTTCGACCTAGCCAATGAGTGCGAAAGCCTCCTTCATCGCCTTTGCCGTTTCTGAAACAGCCTGGTCAGGGGGCAGTTTGCGTAGTTCAGCATCGAAGGGCTCGGCTCGCACCGGGCCGTCATAGCCGATCTCAACCAGTGCATTCAAGAATGTCTTCACGTCAATCACACCGGTCGCAGCAGGTAACCTCCGTACCAGATCCATCTGCTCTTCGAGAGGAATCCCTTCCGGGGCATCGTTCAGGTCCACGGCAACTATGTCGTGGTTCTGAAGTGTGAGCAGGTCTTCGGCAGTTTCACCGGCGGTGTACCAGTGCCAGCTATCCAGGACAAAGCCGACGTTACTCTTTCCAATTTCTGCTAGTAGTTCTTTCATCTCGGCCATTGTGTGAATGAAGGCATATCGCTTACCCGTCCATGAAGTCTTTGGCCCGACATACTCCAAGCCCAAACGAATCCCATGATCATCAAGGATGCCGGCAGCTTCACGAAGCCGGGTCGCATGGAGCTTGAAGTTCTCCAGGTAGGTTAGGTGGTCATGGTTCGGCATAATCCAAGTCCCGATTCTGGTAGCGCCAACGCTTTCGAGTGCCGCCGCGACCGCAGGAAGTTTGCTCAGATCTTCCCTGAACTTGGCATCAGTCTGGCGAAACTGCACAGGCAACCCCGCAGCTCCAAATACCAGGTTCTTAGTTGCCAACGCCTTCTGAACTTCTTCCTTTTCCGCACCGTTCATTCGAGCCAGATGCCCGCCGTCCGGAGCCACTGATTCGAAGCCGTAACGTGCCGCCAAATCGATTGCTTCGAACTGGTTTGCTTTAACTCCAATTGCCCCGCAGACAAGATCGATCGTCATCTTCCTGCCCTTGTTCGCTGCCGGAATTGCGGACCGAGTGACGGCAACCCCACCCACTAAAGCGCCACCAATCTGAAGAAATCTTCGTCGGTCAAAGCTGTGAGAGATCATTCTGTCGCTCCCTTCCTTTCGAATCGCCGGCGTCGGCCCTCGAGCCGGCACCGGTTCCAAATGAGCTTGGTTCTTTCGAGAAACCCCAAGTGATCATTTAGTTTTCCAAGACTAGGTTTCCAACCACCGTTTCAGCACCTGCAGATCTCTCTGCATCGCGGTGAAGATGTCTCCTCTGCTCAAGTCCGGCTCTCGAGAACCGTGTTCCACGCCGCCCAGCGGATACTCGTAATGCACCGATATCGGCCCGGAGAAGCTCTTCTTTAAGAGCTTAAACAAGGAGGGAAAGTCAGCCAACCCCTCACCCAGGGGACAGTTCTCGACCTTACCATTCTCCTCCCCTCCCCACCGAAAATCCTTTGCAACCAGTGTATGTACCCGACCCTCAATCAAGCGAAAATCTACAGGCCAGTTAAGGGCCCCTTCAACCATGGCATGCCGCAGGTCAAACTGACTTCCAATCAGTCCGGGAGAGATCCCTTCAGTTGCGTTCCATAGATCCCAAATGGAAGCCCCAAAGTAATTCCT
>JAUVSF010000394.1 GCA_030597245.1 Acidobacteriota bacterium | reverse complement strand
GGGTCAGGGAGTACCCGAAGCTGGAGCAAACCTGGGACGATCCGCTTAACCAGGATCTTATGCAGTCCGACAGGGTCTATGAACCAGTGGTCCATAACGGCACACTCTTCATCGGATCAAATGTGAGTGATTGTATGATCGCGCTGACCGCCGATACCGGCGAAGAGCGCTGGCGATACTACGTCGATGGTCCAGTTCGGTTTCCTGCCGTTGCTACTGAGGGGAGAGTCTATTTTGTAAGTGACGATGGCTACCTCTATTGCCTGGATGCTGAATCCGGAACTCTAATCTGGAAGTTCCAAGGCGCACCTGCTGATCGAAAGATCCTCGGGAATGAGCGGCTGATTTCGACTTGGCCGGCTCGCGGAGGTCCAGTCCTCAAGGACGGCGTCATCTACTTCGCAGCCGGGATCTGGCCCTTCATGGGAGTCTTCGTCTTCGCTGTTGATGCGGAAACCGGTGAAGTGGTCTGGGAGAATGACAGCACCGGGTCGAGGTATATGTTGCAGCCTCACAACTCCCCCGCGTATGCAGGGGTTGCTCCTCAGGGCCACCTCGTGATCGCCGGTGACAAACTTCTGGTGCCCTGCGGCCGCTCTGTTCCTGCCTGCTTTGACCTGAAAACAGGGAAGTTCCTTTACTACCGCCTGGCGGAAAACGGCAAGACCGGCGGGGCCTTTGTCGCAGCACAAGGCGACTTCTTTGTGAATTATCATCGCGACAGTGTTGTAAGTCTCTACAGCCTGAGCGATGGAGATGCTGTTATCCGGCGACTTGGCAAGGTTCCTGTGATGACCGAGGACAGGCTCTTCTGTCGAGGCGATTCCATTACAGCGCTGGACTTGGCTAATGTCAGACAGACGGCCGTAAACGAACAGGTCGTTTTCGATCGAGAGACGGGTTCGATCAAAATAGCGCTGGAGGAAAAATGGGTCATCGATCCGCTTTGGAATTTGGAAGTGGACGCATCGGGAGACCTCATCAGAGCCGGTGACAAGCTCTATGCCGGAGGCAAGGGGGTTGTGTCGGCTGTGGCCCTGCCTGGCTGGGGAGGAGCTCAAGAACTGGTCTGGCAGGCAAGAGTCGAGGGCACGGTCGCAAGAATCATTGCAGCGGACCGGAAACTGTTTGCGGTCACCCTTGAAGGACAGATCTACGCTTTCGGGGGCAAGCAGATTGAATCGCCCCTATTCCACTCAATCTCACCTGAGAAGAGTCTAATTGCTCAGGATGTAGTAACTCGAGCCAGATTGATTTTGAAGTCCACGGGAGTGAGGGATGGCTACTGTCTGGTCTACGGAGTTGATGATGGCGATCTGGTCGAAGCCCTGTTACAGAATTCAGCTCTTCGAATCATGGTGGTTGAACCTGACCCCGACAAAGTCGAGAAACTCAGGCGACGCTTCGATGCTACAGGCCTTCACGGAAAGCGCTTCAGTGTGCAGTCCAGGGCTGGCGACAGCCTGACGCTACCGCCGTATTTGGCCTCTCTTGTGGTCATCGAAAACCTGGAAGCCGTAAGTAGTGACAATAGAAAAGCGTTCTTTGAGAACGTCTATCAGGGACTACGCCCCTATGGTGGAAAGGTCTACATCCCTGTAGATGGAGAGGCAGCACTCCACCTTCAACGGCAGCTTGTTGAGATGCAGCTTGAGAACGCTGAGGTGCGTCAAGTCGAGTATGACGAAAATCTGTTGGAAGGAGTCCGACGCGCGCGCGCGCAGTTCCGCCCAGGAGATGTGAATGAGGATCTGGACACAGAAATCGAGAGAGCGTTCGGTCTACTGCGAACGGAGGGGCACCTGCTCCTGACCCGATCTGGGGCTTTGTCTGGCTCAGGCGACTGGACCCATCAGTATGGCGATCCTGCCAATACTGTGAAGTCTGACGATGAGCTGGTCAAACTGCCTCTTGGCGTTTTGTGGTTTGGCGGCAGTTCGAATACAGACGTGCTGCCGCGTCACGGACATGGCCCTCCGGAGCAGATCATCGGTGGCCGTCTTTTTATTCAAGGCATGAACAGCTTGAGCGCAAGAGACGTCTACACCGGCCGGATCCTGTGGAAACGTGAATTCAGTCGCTTGAACACCGATGGAATCTACTACGACGAAACCTACAAGGATACGCCGCTCGATACCGCCTACAACCAGGTTCATATCCCTGGAGCTAACGCGAGAGGCACCAACTTTGTGGCTACCAAGGACCGCGTCTATCTGCTTTTGGAGCGCAGTTGCGTCGTTCTGGACCCGGTAACCGGCCAGACAATTGACGAGTTCACACTCTTGCCGGAGGAGCAGGGTGATCGATCACCGGAATGGGCCTACATTGGAGTTTACGGCGATTACCTGATCGGGGGAGCGGAGTTTGAGGATTATCTCGAGCATCTCGACCTTGACGAACTCGATCCTCGGATGAAGACGCGATTGAATTCCTTTTACAACTTTGACATCGCCGCGAGCAAACGGTTGGTCGTGATGAACCGTTACACGGGAGACGTACTCTGGAGCCGAAAGGCCAAACTGGGTTATTGGCACAACGCCATTGCGGTGGCGGATAACACTATTTTCTGTATTGATCGCCTGGCCCCTTCTGTGAGTGCAGCTCTCCAGCAAAGACCCGGTAGATACCGCTATGAGTCACCGGAGTTAATGGCACTACGAATTAGAGACGGCGGGCTCCGTTGGCGCTCGAATAAGGATGTCTTCGGAACCTGGCTGAGTTATTCGGATGAGCATGATCTTCTCATTCAAGCCGGGCGAGCCTCTCGAGACATGCTCCGCGGAGAACCGCCGGGACTAGCAGCTCATAGGGCCCGAAACGGATCCGTTGTTTGGAAGCAAGACATCTCTGACGGCGGACCGTACATATTGCATGGCGATACGATCATCACCGAGAGTGCGGCGTACAGTATGCTGACAGGCGAGCAGAAAATGAGGATCGATCCTCTGACAGGCAAAGAGACGCCCTGGGTCTTTCGACGAGACTATGGCTGCAATTACATCATCGCGAGCGAGAACCTGCTCACCTTTCGCTCGGCAGCAGCCGGCTTTTTTGACCTTCAGAACGACGGGGGCACGGGAACCTTCGGCGGCTTCAGGTCGGGCTGTACCTCGAACTTGATTGCCGCCAACGGTGTGCTGAATGCACCGGACTATACGCGAACTTGTTCTTGTAGCTACCAGAATCAAACCTCACTTGCTCTGGTCCATATGCCGGAGCTCGACCTGTGGACAACGTACTACAGCCAGCCGAAAGCCGTTTCGGTTGCCGAAACGAAGACACCGGTCTTGATTGCGGACCCTGATTCGAACCTGACCTTTGGTAATTCGGCTTCTCGGGAGCTGTTTGGATTGGATGAGGATGTCGATATCCGTGAGATTCCGGTCCACAGCCTGGTGGCAGATCCGGAAATGATGGACGAAGTACTGGAAGGCTTGGCACAGCGAAGAACCTGGTCGGGAATTCTCGATATCCGAAGGATGGACGGTTCTTCTCAAGAAGTCCATCTGATGGCAAGGGTACTGTCTGACGAGTTCTTTTCTCCCGCCGCGATAATCTTTCTGTTCGCGGATTCAAATGACAGCGCGGTTGCATTTCTGGATCTGCGTGGAAACCTCACTTACGTGGACGACACTTTTCTCGAGTTGTGGCTACTCGGAGATGAACAGGAAGCTCTGACAATGTCGTTTGAGCAATTGTGGCAGGAAAAGGAGGAAGCGGAATCAGTGATGACTGACTGGCGGCGTGGCGCGGACTGGAGAGGAAGGCTGACCGCAGTCAGGGGTGACGAATCCACACGAGATGTCCATGTGATCACTCACGTAGTGGTTGACGGGGCCGGATCACCCTTATCCTCGGTGATTACTTGCTTTGACGTAACAGAGCGAAAGGCACTGGAGGCGGAAGTCAGCAGGTTGGTCAAGGAACTGGGGGCCGGAGCCGATCTGAAGTATTTCATAGGTCTGAGACCCACAATTCAAAAGGTGGGCATTAACTTCGGCGCCCCGGGAGATCGAAAAGCTGAGAATGGCACCTTGTGGCTGGAGTGGCCCAGCAACGAAGGACCTTCTCCGGAAATCCGACTGGAAATGTTCCCAGAGGATTCCAGATTCTTCACTCACCACTCGTCATGGGTCCAGGGTGATGGGCCCACTTGGATCATGGCTTCCGGAGTCGTTGGAGTGTCGTCGTTTACCCTGTGGTTGGCGGATCCGGACAACGATCAGAGGTCTTTTCGGAAACGTCCTTACGATGTGTACCTTTACTTTGCAGAACCGGAAGATCTGGAACCGGGAGAGCGGCTTTTTGACGTGAAGATTCAGGGAGAGTCGGTCTTAAGCGATTTCGATGTTGTCCGAGAAGCGGGTGGACCAAGAAGGGCTGTCGTTAAGTCAGTCGAGGGAGTTCTTGTGGCGGATGAGCTGAAAGTCGAACTCGCCTCAAGCGCGGACTCCCGTATCGATGAGCCTGTGATCTGTGGCATTGAGGTCATTGCCCAGGAGTAGCGGCGGCCAGTCCGACAATTCTACCCGACCGCAATTCCACCACTCGATTGGCAAAACCATCGGCAAAGTCACTGTGGCTTGCCACAATAACCGTCCCCCCCTGTTTGTGAAAGTCGCTCAGGTAGGAGAGCACCTTGCGGGCGCTGTCTGGGTCGAGGTTGCCCGTTGGCTCGTCTGCCAGGACAATCTGAGGCTGATTGATCAGGGCGCGCGCAACTGCAGTTCGCTGCTTCTCACCCGCGCTCAGTTCTGAAGGAAAGCTGTTGCCCTTCTCGCCCATGCCCAGTTTGTTGAGTAACACTTCTGCTTTCAGTGTATCTGCCTCTCCTCCAACGGCAGCAAGAGTCACATTCTCGACCACATTCAGATAAGGGACCAGGTGAAACATCTGGAAAACGAAACCGATGTTACGTGCCCGAAAGCGAGCCTTTCGCTCAGCACTCATTTCGGATAGCCTTTGTTGATCGACGATGATCT
>JAUVSF010000421.1 GCA_030597245.1 Acidobacteriota bacterium | reverse complement strand
CGGTGTGCCCCCGCCTCCAGTGCCCGAGAACAACCCGCAAACTGTCGATAAAGTGGCTCTGGGACAAGCACTCTTCTTCGATCCCAACCTGTCTTCATGTGGAACGATCGCATGTGCATCGTGTCATGTGCCTGAATTGGGATTCAGTGACGGTCAGCGAGTCTCAGACGGCTGTAATGGCGCGACTGGGAGGCGAAATTCCAATACGATCTACAACAACGCTTATCTCAGTCATCTGTTTTGGGATGGTCGAGTCCAGTCTCTGGAACAGCAAGCGCTGGGACCGGTTGTGGACCCCGCAGAGATGGCCAACACCTGGGACAATGTGATCCATTATCTCTCAACCGGTGAACACCCGATAAGCAAACAGCATTTTCCGGAAAGCGTCGGATTTTACAAAATACTTTTTGACAAAGTGTTTGCGGGCGAGATTACGTCCACAAACGTGGCCAAAGCCCTGGCCGCATACGAACGAACCGTGATCAGTCGGGCTTCACCGTACGATCGCTGGTTGCAAGGCGATGATTCAGCCATGTCGCGTGCCCAGAAAAGGGGCGCACTGATCTTCTTCGGCCGCGCCAGGTGCTCTGAGTGCCACCCCCCTCCAAACTTTACGGATTCAGACTTTCACAATGTTGGCGTTCCCAGAGGAGGCTTCGAGGAGTCAGGCATGTTTCCTGACAATGGCCAAATCTGTGATGGAATCAGGGAGGACGCAGACCCTGGACGCGCCGAGGTGCCCTTTCTGCAATCCTCCTGCTCAGACCTGGGCAAATTCAAGACCCCGACGCTGCGAAACGTTGAGTTGTCCTCTCCCTATATGCACAACGGAACCTTCTCAAGTCTTGACAGCGTTATACAGCACTACTGGAATGCGGCGCGAGGCTCAACGACGCCTATTGTGGGAAACCTCGACGAAAGAGTGCATCTGATTATGCTCACGGACGCAGGAGGCCATCCCGATGACTTCATTAACCTGATCGAGTTCCTGAAAGCCTTGACCGGACATCAACTCAAGAGCCCGCCCCGCGGAATAGCTCCACCCGGTGGGGAATAAGCTCGAAACTCGAAATCCTACACCGTCAGCTTCCCAGCCCTGAACGCCTGCAGAAAGTTGCCGCAGAACTCATCACGGCCCAGAATCGCTTCGGCGGCCAGCACATTGGCCATCATCTGAGAATCCGTGGGATCGACGATCGCGGCATCCAACCCCTGAGCCATCAGCATCACCAGGAAGGTTTCGTTGACCAACTTCCGGAGTGGGAGTCCAAAGGACACATTGCTGACACCGCCGCTGATTCGTACCTCCGGGTACCGCTGTCGGATTTCCCGGACTGCCGTCAGCACCACAGTGCCATATTCCGGCCCTGTGCTGACAGGAAATACGCATGGATCCACAAGAATGTCCTCTGGAGCTACTCCGGCCTTTGTAAGCTTTGAAATCAGGCTTTCGGCCAGTTCGAGTCGATCATCCACAGCTTTCGGAGGACCGGCGACTCCGAGGCAGAGCGCAACGATCTGAGCATCATACTTCTTGATCAAAGGTAGGAGGCTCTCGAATCGCTCAGGCTCATCCGTGATCGAGTTAATCATCGGACGTTTACGGCACAGCGGCAGCGCCTGTTCCAGCGCCTCAGCGTCAGCACTGTCCAGACAGATTGGAACATCCGTACTCTCCTGAACAACGTTGACCATCCAGGTAAGACACTCCACCTCACTGCCCGCAATTCCCCCATTCACGTCCAACAGATCCGCGCCGGCTGCTACCTGCTTCTCTACTTCCTCCCGGATAAACTCCGCGTCTCGTTGCTCCACAGCCTCTCGAATCTTCTTTCTCGTACAGTTAAGTCGCTCACCGATTATCAGCACTTGCAGCCCCCTTCCCGCCCGGCTAAAACAGGCCCGAAGATCGTCGATTTCACTAAATCCGAAAGCTCCTCACAAATCGAGCTCGGTAAGAGAAATCCTTGGCCAGAAAAACAGCCTTGTCAATACCCAGGTGGAAACAACTCCCAACTCCCAACATCCAAGACACACCTGCTGACCCCTGACCCCCAAGCCCTCAAGACCGAGGACCCCGGACCCAGCATTCAAGGCTTAACAGAGAAGGGACCGGACCAAGCGCGGATGCCAATGCTCTACCACTTCATGAGACCGGCAAGATTTGAATATTCATCGGTCCAGATACGAATGGTCTCGAGGGAAGAAACTTTAGTCCAGACCGGGTGCTCTTCCAGGAACTGAAAATAGGACCCAGGCGGGATCATCACAGCATAGTGGGCCGCTTCTTTTCCGTAAAATGCATACCGGTCCTCCCGCTCCAGCAAACGTAGGCCCAACTCGGACGCTACAGAGGATAGCGCGGGTGTCAGGTTCACAAAATGGTTCGAGATATGAAAAGCGAGGAGGCCGCCTGGAGCCAGCTTCGAGAGATAGGTCTGGACAGCCTCTTTGGTAAGCAAGTGAACCGGAATGGTTCCCGAACTGAAGGCATCCAGGAGAATCATGTCGAATGATCCGGCCGGTGCCCTCTCAATTGCCAACCGTCCGTCCCCTATCACAACCTCACATTGACCATCCGGCAGGCTCAAGTAATCAAAGAAGCGTGTATCCCTGGCGATCTCTTCCACCTGGGGATCAATCTCATAGAAGGTGAACTGAAGACCCGGTTCTGCGTAGCTCGCTACGGCACCTGCACCAAGGCCGATCACCGCGACCCGCTTGTCTTTTTCTCTCTCCGAAAGAGCGATGAAGAGATCTCCCACCGGACCCGATCGGTGATAATAGGAAGTCGGATCCCTCCTCTTCTCGGGCAGAATGAACTGGGAACCATGCACGGTCGCACCATGCGTCAGCGTATGCATTGAGCCTTGACGGTCCAGCATCACCCTTTTCACACCGAAGAAATTGCGGCTCACGTGAAGTACCCTGCCACCTCGGAATTCTGCGAAATAGCCGACAGACAACAAGACCACAAAGAGGCCCAGTGTAAAAGCAACCGGCCTTTCATGGAGGCAGAAAGCCAGAACGGCCGGCACTCCAAACAGCAGGATGAAAGCCAGCCTGCTTCCGCCCAAGTCGAATCCGTTCAAGAGGATATAGGTACCTGCAGTCAAAACAAGAAGAGCCGCCGGCAAAGCAGCATCCAGCCACTTCAAACCCTTCTTCCATTGTCTTCGTTCAGGAAGGAATAGACACGCCACTACCAGAACCAAAGGGTACTCGAGCACACGGTTGAATGCGAAGGGCGCTACGATTGCATTGAAGAAACCTCCGAGCACTCCTCCAGCAGCCATCCAGAAATAGAACTCTGTCAAATAGACACCTGAAGGCCGAGTTCTTACCAACTCTCCATGACAGACCATGGCCACCACAAAGAACAGCACGAGGTGTATCGGCAGCACGAACCATTCAAGGTGCTCGATCTTAACGAAGATCATCGCCCCAAAAGGCAGAACAACCATAGGCATCAGTCGAGTCATCCAGGCATGGCGCAGTAAAGGTTTTCGGGAGAAAGTGATGATGAAGGTGAGAAGATAGAGGGCGAGAGGAAGCACCCAGAAAAGAGGCATCACTGCCACGCTGGTTGTAATGTGAGCAGTTGCACCGAGCATCAGACTGGAAGGTACAAACGCGGCAAAAAGCCAGTAGAGCCTTCTCCGCAACTTCGGGGGATCAGCAGTAGTCTTCTGGTACTCGACCGCCTCGCTCGGTGCACGGTCACGAAGCCCCCTCCACAGCAGCCAGGCACATGAAGCCATGAGGAGAAGGAAGAGCCCGTACACGAAAACCCAGGAGAGGTTCTGCATGCTCAATGCCATGAGAGGCTCAAAAAGCAGCGGATAGGCGATCAACGCAGCTAAGCTTCCGGCATTGCTGGCCGCATACAGGAAGTACGGATCCCTGCTCCGGGGATGTCCGGTGCCCATGAACCACTTTTGGAGCATCGGTGCGGTACTCGAGACAAGAAAGAAGGGCAGCCCCACAGCGGGAAGAAGCGTGGCCAGGAGAAAGAGTGGTGGACTCACTGTCGATGGTGGAACAGCATCCGCCCGGATGCGGATAGGGAGAACCAGGAACGCGGTCAGAAGAAGACATAGATGAATTGCCGCCTGCTGGCTCAGCTTGAGTCTGGAAGTGGCGAAATGGGCGTATGCGTAACCAGCGAGCAGGACCGCCTGGAAAAAGAGCATGCACGTGTTCCATATCGCTGGAGTTCCCCCGTAAAGAGGAAGGATGGCCTTTCCAACCATCGGCTGGAGAAGGAACAGCAAAAACGAACCCGCACAAATAGTTACGGCATACAGAAGCAATATCATCTGAGGTCAACATTCTTCTCTTCTTCAACTCGTAAATCTGTCGTATGCGTCACCAACAGCAAAAAACGGCAGGTTCGGAGAATCCTGCGTTTGGGTGTCTCAGATAACATGCGGAACCCGCGCTGACAACCCGCATTCCTCCGAAAGTGATTACTGCGGCGGCGTATCCACCCGGAGGCAGAGGGAAGATGGCCTTCCAGGCCGTCATGAAACTGTTGATCTCCGAAGTGACAAGCCCCGCCTTCGTTTTTCAAACTTCGGCGGGACAGGCTGGATGCTTATCCTACGGGAAGATGGCCTTCCAGGCCGTCACCAAACTGCTATTCTCCGAAGTGACAAGCTGGAAGCTTATCTTCCGGTTGTAGGAGGACGGCCTTCCAGGCCGTCAAGACAAGCTGGAAGTTTAT
>JAUVSF010000212.1 GCA_030597245.1 Acidobacteriota bacterium | reverse complement strand
GTGGACAACAACTGTCTCGGCACTGCAAAACAGCCGGTATTCCGGTCGCGCAGTACCAGGGGCGTCGGATTACCGACACAGCCACACTCGAGGCTGCCAAGATCGTCTTCAGTACCATTAACCGTGATCTGACTGCCAGGCTCTGTTCGTACGGTCTTAAGGCACTCGGTATGTCCGCCTTCGATGGAGGGCTTACACGATGTCACCGAAGACCCCCAATTCCTGTGAAAATTGGTACTACAACCAAAATCGAGACAGTGGATTTCGGACTTGTGGGAGAGATCGACAGGGTCAATCCAGCGCTAATTGAGGTTCTTTGGGGCTACAACTATTTTCCGGTCATCAGCTGTCTCTGCGCTGACTCAGAAGGCCAAATCATGAACATCAACGCCGACACGCTGGCATCGGAGCTTGCCCTTTCACTTCGAGCAGATCGGTTGATCTCTGTATCCGATGTTGACGGCATCTATACAGATCCCAAAGACCCTTCCACACAGATACCCTCCATGGATATCCGAACTGCCCGTGACTACCTCAGTACGGGTGTCTTTGTAGACGGAATGGTCCCCAAGGTGGAAACCGCGATTCGAGCCTTGGAACAGGGTGTCCACACCTTTCAAGTCCTGAACGGACTCCAGAAGGGTGCCCTTTCACAGTGTACGAAGCATGACATCGGAACACTATTGATCCCCTGATCTGAACCATTGAGATAAGACTAACCACGAAAATACAAAAGCACTACTGAATGATTGGATCGTAGATTGGCACCTATCGCCGCAATAGAAGGTATGGCTGTGTCAAACCCACCTATCGGTCAGTCCTTACCCCGTCTTCTCTTGTGATTTCGTGCTTTAGTGGTTAGCTAATTCAGCTCCCAGCCCCCTCTCACACGGCAAGAGGTGGTTTGCTGAGCTGAAGCTCCGACTCCAAAGCATGCGCAACGCGAAGCAAGCGCCCCTCCTTGAAGTGGGGGCCGATCAACTGCAGGCCAACCGGGAGCTTGCTCTCAGTGAAGGAGCAAGGCATGGAAAGCGCAGGCACCCCGGCGAGGTTTGCGGTGACTGTAAAGACATCTGAGAGATACATCGCCAGGGGATCCGACGTCTTCTCGCCGAGTTTGAAGGGGAGTGTAGGAGTCGTCGGGACAACAAGCAAACCAACACTCTCCAAGGCTGTGAGGTAGTCTTGTTGTATCAGAGTTCGGACCCTGCTCGCTTTCAGATAATAGGCGTCATAGTACCCGGAACTCAGGACATAGGTCCCGATCATAATCCGCCGCTTTACTTCGTCACCAAATCCTTCGGTACGAGAGTTCTCGTACATTTGAGCCAGTGAGTCCTTCCGGCTGCTCCGATACCCGTATTTGACGCCATCATACCGTGCCAGGTTGGCGCTGGCTTCAGCCGTGGCAATAATGTAGTAAGTGGCCACGGCGTAGGAAGTATGCGGAAGGAGAACTTCCTCGATGCGGCAGCCGAGGCTCTCCAACACCTTCAATGTGTCCTGTACCGCCGTTTTTATCTCCGGATCAAGGCCGGAACCCATCCACTCTGCAGGGACACCGACCCGCAATCCATGTACGTCCTTGCCGATCTGGCTGAGGTAATTGTCAACCGTGGTATTCGCCGACGTTGAGTCCGCCTGGTCACGCCCTGCCAGAACCTGCAGCATCACCGCCGCGTCCCTCACAGTGTTAGCGAGAGGGCCGATCTGATCCAACGAGGAGCCGAAAGCTACCAGACCATACCTCGATATTCGGCCATACGTAGGCTTCAACCCCACGACTCCGCAGAAGGCAGCAGGCTGGCGGATAGATCCCCCGGTGTCGCTGCCCAGGGCAGCCGGAACAAGTCGAGCGGCAACTGCAGAAGCCGATCCCCCGCTCGAACCACCGGGGACGCGATCCAGGTCCCAGGGGTTCCGAGTGGGATAGTGCGCAGAGTTTTCAGTACTCGAACCCATTGCAAATTCGTCACAATTTGTCTTCCCGAACAGCAGCGCTTCGTTTGCCTTCAGCTTTCGTACCGCCGTGGCGTCGTAGGGCGGCACCCAGTTATCCAGAATCCGGGAACCACAAGTGGTACGAACATCCTTGGTGACGATGTTGTCCTTGATACCGATCGGCAGTCCCGTCAGATATCCGAGCCGAAGATCTCTTCGAGCCAGACGATCATCCAGATCAGCTGCCTGGTCAACGACACTCCCATCAGCCACAGTCACAAAGGCTCGCAAGTGACGTTCGGCCTCATCAATACGTTCGAGATACGCCTCAGCGATCTCTCTGAAACTGAGAGATCTCCGTTTCACCGCGTCACGCAACTGCTTAAGAGACAGGCTGCAAACCTCGTTCATTCGATCACCTTCGGCACTCGGAAGTGTCCGTTCTTGGTTTCTGGCGCATTCCCCAAGGCCTCTTCCATGGGCAACGATTCGCCACATTCATCCACCCTGAGCGGGGTCTCGAGCTCTTGACCGAAAAGAGCATGATAGGTTGGTTCAACGGCCTCGGTGTCTATCTGCTTCAATTGTTCAAAATAGTCCAGGATCTGCTCGAACGTAGGGACGAACCTCTCCAGGCTTTCGGCTTCAAACCGCAGCTTTGCCAGGGCTGCTACTTTTTCGACCTGCTTTTTAGCACTCATTCTCTATCTGCCTCCACCTAAAGACTCTACTCTTTCAAAGTATCGCCCACATCTCCGAATGTCCACCTGCACCTGTTTTGTAAGGGCCTCAAGGCCGTCGAAACGCTTCTCGTCGCGAAGGCGGAAACAAAATTCGAGCGTCATTTCCTGTCCATAAAGATTGCCGGAGAAGTCAAACAAGTGAGTTTCTATCGTTGGCTCGGGAGCGACATACCCGTGGAAAGTCGGCCGGAACCCGACGTTCGTGGCCCCCAGGTAGGAGAACTCACCCGTGTGAGCGCGGGAAACGTAGACCCCGGTTGCCGGTAGAAGCTCATTTTCCGTTTTCAGATTTGCCGTCGGAAAGCCCAATTCCGCGCCCTTTCCCGCTCCACGGACTACATTACCTCGCACCTCGTAAGGACGTCCTAAGAGCCGCTTCGCAAGGGAGACTCTCCCCTCCTTGATCAAGTTACGTATCCTTGTACTACTCACCCTCCTGCCCCGAAAGTAAACCGGTTCTGTATGGTGCACTTCGTAGCCGTATGTTTCGCCCAACTCGGCCAGTGTTTCCAGGCTGCCTGCTCTTCGGTGGCCAAACCGGAAGTTCCCACCGACATGAACTTCCATTGCGCCCGTCGGGAGGAGGATCTGCTGAACGAACTCCTCGGGTGTCTTCAGCGAGAGGCGCCGAGTAAATGGGAGCCTTAAGATAATGTCAATTCCTAGCTCCTCTACCAATTCTGCCCTCTGTTGAAACGTTTGTAACAGCGGGGGCGCATCTCCTGAAGCAATGACTTTCTGCGGATGCGGAAAGAACGACAAGAGGATGGCAGTGCCACTTCTCTCGCGTGTGCGGGCAACCATTTTCCGAATGATCTCCTGGTGCCCGCGGTGCACACCATCGAAAACCCCAATTGCTATCACTGGGTAGCTCAGCGAGTTCGGGATTCCCTTCAATGTTTCAACTACTCTCATAGCGAGATTAAACACTCCCTTTCAAGGATCAGCTCCAAGGTCTGTTCCAGCGGCCCCTTGGTGCTGGATCACCTGGGAAGAGACTTGTCGGAGTCGGCACCTGTTACCCCGAGGCAGGTTTCCGGGTATCTACCGACACGGCAGCACGTGACATTGGTTTCGCTGGGTTGAGCCCTCGGGTGTTCCGATGTCTACAGACTTACGACTTTGGTCTTGCTGTGGTATTTCATCCGCAACTCGTAAAGCAGGTTCTCGAGGAGGCGATCCTCATCCGGCTCAAGATTGCCCTTCGTCTTCTCTTGAAGGATCGAGAGGATGTCAATCATCTGCTTTGCGGCAGCAAGATTCTCAGTGGTTGAGCCCGTTGCGGGATCGGGCACTTCTCCCAAGTGAGCCATCGCGGAGGTCGCCAGCGAGAGAAGAAATCCAGCGAAGTCGACCTCAGGTTGTTCCGCCTCTTCCCTCGGGGCCTGTTGCTCTTCAACCCCTCGAGACTCTGCTTCGACAGGCTCGGGAGGATCTTCCTGGGTGTCAGCACTCTTGCCGCCGGACCTAATCGGGTCTCCCTGAGCCGTAAACTGCCTGCGGTCCTCGATCTTGAAGCCTCCGCTCTCGCCTGCCTCGTTCATCCTCTCCTCGTTTTCACTCATGATCACTCCTAGCTTTCGTCCGTTACAGGAGCATGGCCAATGTTTCCCTTAACAGACACCTTCGTCTTCTTCTGGCTCTGCCAGACATCTTCCATTTCCTCAAGGCTTGCATCCTTGAGAGACCGTCCATTGTCAGCAAACGCCCTTTCCATCGCCTGGAATCGATTGACGAACTTCAAGTTGGCTCGGTTCAGGGCTGTTTCAGGATCTATCTGGAGATATCGTGCAATATTCAGCCCTACAAACACAAGGTCCCCTACTTCTTCCTTAACTTGTTCTTCGTTCGATTCCCGGAGCGCCTCCAATAACTCCTCGAATTCCTCGAGGAACTTCTCACGAATCAATTCGAGTTCCGGCCAGTCGAACCCCACTCGAGCCGCCTTGGAAGTAATCTGGTACGCGGTATAGACGGCGGGAAGGCTCTTCGGAATCCCATCGAGAAGAGACTTGTTCTTCTTTACCGGCCGACCCGCCTGGGCCTTTTCAGCCGCCTTCAACTCTTCCCAATTCCTCAGTAATTCCTGGGAATCCGAAATCTCCCGATCCCCAAACACGTGAGGATGCCTCCGCACCATCTTCTCGTAGACCCGTCGGCAGACATCATGAATATTGAATTCCTGGCGTTCATCTGCAATCCTGCAATGAAAGAGTATCTGGAACAGCAGGTCACCAAGTTCCTCACAGAGATGGTCCGGATCATCTGAGTCCAGCGCCTCCAGGACCTCATGAGCCTCCTCGATCAGCATCGGCTTCAGCGTTTCCCGAGTCTGCTCCCGATCCCAAGGACACCCTCCCGGGTCTCTGAGAACCTTCATTAACTCGATCAACTTCTCGAAGTAGTTCTCCTCTTGTTCCATAATTCCCTCGGGATTCACTTCAACACTACGCCTGAAACTGGGCAACAAGCCCTGAGCTGAATTCCAGGTTCAAGTCTTGAGAACACACAATCGTCTCGATTGTGTTCTCGGGAGACGCACCGCCTACGCCTCCACAAATTCGAACTGCTCAATGTGCATTAATGGATCGGTTCGAACTGTCAACTCCTTCCCGGTCATCGCCTCAATTTCACGAGCTACGTTCTTCTCTGAACGCTGAAGTGCCTTCCCGACGTCCGGGTGGCAGCGTACGATGAATTTCTTCCCTTTCCTCATAGCCGAGAGTGAACGCATCACTTCAGCATGGATGCTATGGCAGATTGTCCGCACCGACTTGGTCATTCCAGTGCCCTCGCAGCAGGCACAAGGTTGACATAATGTCCGTTCCAGCGACTGTTTAGCCCTTTTTCTCGTTATTGCCACCAGGCCAAATTCGTTGAAGGGCAAAACCTTCGAGGGTGATTTATCTTTGCTCAATTCATGGCGAAGAGCCTCCAGGACTTTCTGTTGGTTGCCCTGGTCACTCATATCGATGAAATCGATGACGATGATGCCGCCAAGGTCTCGCAGCCGAATCTGTCGGACAACCTCTTTGACCGCATCAAGATTGGTCTTGGCAATCGTGTCCTCCAGTGAATTCGTATGTCCGACATACCTACCGGTATTCACATCGATGGCGACCAGGGCTTCTGTCTGGTTAATCACGATAGAGCCCCCGCTACTAAGCCATACCTTCGATTTCAGAGCCTTTTCAATCTCGGTATTAACGTCGAACTTATCAAAAATCGGCGCCTTCGTGGTGTACAGACGGACCTTCTTCACTAACGCGGGATTGAAGTTGGTGACGAATTCTACGATCTCCTCATGCACCTCCCGGTCATCAACCCGAATTGCCCGAAAATCGCTAGATAAACGGTCGCGCAGTACTCGCTGCACCAGGCCGAGTTCCGAGTGGATCAGAGATGGCGCTTTGCAATGTTCGGACTTGGAGCGAATCTTCTCCCATAAGCGAGTCAGGTAGACCATATCCCGGCTAAAGTCCGTTTTCTTCTTACCCTCTCCGGCGGTACGGACGATGAAGCCTCTCTCCATCTCGCCTCTCAGATCCTGGATCAGATCCCGCAGCCTTTGTCGCTCTTTCGAGGACTCTATCCGGCGAGAAACACCAACATGATTCACCGTCGGCATAAACACGAGGTACCTGCCTGGGAGGACGATATGAGAAGTGATCCGAGCGCCCTTCTTGGCAATTGGCTCTTTTGCCGCCTGGACGAGGATGTGCTGCCCTTCCTTCACCAGATCTCCGATCAACGGTTTCTCACCGTTCCCATTTGTCCTCTTTCCCCGGCCCCTGCCTGCACTCCGCTGAACCTTGGGGCGAGGTGCATCGACCTGCGAGTCCATCCGGGCGTGCGCCTTCCCTGGTTTGGCTCGATTAGTTCCTGTGGATACCAGTCCGGTCGAAGCCACTGAGAGATGTGCGGGAAGAATCGGGCTGCTCTCGAGAGGCCTCAAGCTGGTTTCAAGATCGAGGAGATCAGGGAGTTCCTCTCGAAGCCCAAGCAGAGCGGGGAGGATATCCGGGGGGGGTAAACCGCCACGGAGAACAACTTCCGGATTGTCTGGTTGTAAATCCAGTAACGGCTCCAAATCATCTCGGAAACTCGGTTTCGCCTGAGGCTCTTCCCTGCCGCGCCTGGATTTGATATCTCCCTCTTCGCCGTCCTGCGCCAAACTCAGCAAGGTCTCGGCAGAGTCATCACGGGTAGAAAACAGCTCCTCGTAATCCTTGTAATCCTCGAAGAAATCGGTCACATACAAGAACGCATTTCGGTCCAGTCCGATATCCACGAAGGCCGCCTGCATCCCGGGAAGAACCCGTGTAACCCTGCCCTTGTAGATGTTGCCTAAAATGCCTCCGGTACCGGCCCACTCGACAAAAACCTCGGTAACCTGATTGTCCTCCAGGACTGCCACCCTTCTCTCCAGTCGAGAAGAACTGACAATCAGTTCTTTGGACATTGCTTTCCCTCTCAGGCGAAATAATCCGCCACCATGGAGAAGCCACTCAGGGGAATCTGGGCAGGGGTAACGGGAACGCGCAGAAAGGCCGACGTGCCCCGATCGTTAGATCACTCCCGAAGCCGGACACGCCTATGTTTTCTGAAGGTCATCGTCGAAGGCACCTTATGCGGGAATCAACCCTTTTCTCAAAACCTGCTCACCTACGCGATCGCTGACATACGTCCAATCATCGCGACCGCCCGGCAGGAGATCCACTCCTGCTCCTGAAACCTGAAAAACTTCTCAAAATCTATATAAAATCGATACTTAAGTCGTTACGTAACTATGCTATTAGGTAGCTTATTATACCCACTCTCGCTTCCAAGAGGCAAGAAAACTCGTTCCAGGAGCTCCACCTCTAATGACGAGAACCCAGAAAGGACGGACATTCGCTTAAACCCTTAGCGAACTTGGCGGCTTGGCGTGAAACCAATTCTTCTCACACTAAGGTGCAAAGAACGCAAAGAGGGGGGGGGAGTGTCAGGTCACCTATGTCCCTGCCCTGCATTAAACCCTTAGCGAACTTGGCGGCTTGGCGTGAAACCAATGCTCCCCACGCTAAGGCGCAAAGAACGCAAAGAGGGGGAGGAGTGTCAGGTCACCTATGTCCCTGCCCTGCATTAAACCCTTAGCGAACTTAGCGACTTGGCGTGAAACCAATTCTCCCCACGCTAAGG
>JAUVSF010000703.1 GCA_030597245.1 Acidobacteriota bacterium | reverse complement strand
TTGCCTGCTCGAGAGCGGCGCAGCAGACCGAATGGTTCGTTCTGCTCTACGTATCGTGGGCCCCACGAGAGCGCCGCTGGCCTTTACCGGTTCAGGGTTTCTGCTTGCCATTCCCGTCTTCTTCGACACCGTTTTCTACCTCATGATTCCACTGGCAAAAGCCACTCGTCTCCGAACTGGGAAAGGTTACTTGTTCTATGTCCTCGCAGTAGTCGCGGGTGGGACCATGGCCCATTCGCTCGTTCCACCAACCCCCGGTCCTCTCTTTGTCGCGGGTGAGTTCGGAGTTGATATCGGCTTGATGATTCTGCTTGGGATGGCCATTGGATTTCTGGCAGCATCGGCGGGATTTCTTTATGCCTATTGGGTGAACACCTGGATGGAACTTCCCCTCCGTGAAACCGAGGAGTCTCTGGGCGAGCTGGAAGCGATTGCCGGCAAGGAGGATGCTCAGCTTCCTCCTTTGTGGTTGGCAGCCGCTCCGATTCTGCTTCCGGTCATTCTGATTGCGGGCCGGACGCTCATTGGGTCGCTTGGATCGATCAATCTCGGGGTCTTGGCAGCTCTTGGAGAGAAGAACATCGCCTTGAGTATCTCGGCAGCAGTTGCTCTCTTGATCCTGCTTTGGAAGACATCCAGGGGACAAACTGTTTCAGCAGTTAAGAAAGCCTTGAAGACCGCAGGAGTGATCATCCTGATCATCGGGGCGGGCGGTGCCTTTGGCTCAGTACTCCAGCAAACGGGGATCGGTTCGGCGATACAATCCATTGCGGCCACCTACAAGGTCGGAATTCTCCCTCTCGCTTTCCTGTTGACAGCTCTGATCCGCACCGCCCAGGGATCCGCGACAGTGGCAATGGTCACTGCAGCTGGTGCCATGATCGGATTAGCTGATCCAGCCCAACTGGGATTTCACCCGGTCTACCTGGCTATTGCGATTGGCTGCGGATCAAAACCCATCTGGTGGATGAACGACAGCGGGTTCTGGGTTGTCTCACAGATGAGCGGGATGACTGAGAGGGAAGGTCTGATGACCCTGACTCCTCTGGCCGCGATCATGGGAGTGACTGGCCTGGCGGGGACTATGCTCGCCGCCCATCTCTTTCCCCTCGTCTGAACATCGCCTGGAAGCGCCGGCAATCGGTGCAAGCTCCAACACGCTCAGTCTGGTATTGGTTTGAGAGCATCGGTCCGCCGGCAACACTCAGGGTCTTCGACTTATTACTCAGTGGCGGAAACGGGATTGCAGATCTTTCAACGCCTGAAGCGAAAAATCGGGTGATCGGGCTAGTTCGAGGATTTCGCGTTCGGCGTTGCGGACCCTTTCCACTTCCTCCACGACCGAGTCCAGAACATTTTCGGGAACTGAGAGGAGTCCGTTGATATCCCCATGCAGCAACTCGCCAGGCCTTATCGGGAGTCCACTCAGCTCAACCTCAACGTTTACATCGCAAATCACCGGGTTTCCGTGGCTGACTGTAAAGCCGGAACAGAAGAGCTGGAATCCGCCCAGTTGCTTAATCTCGAGAATGTCGCGCAAGCCCCCATCGCTGACACAACCCAAGGCCCCGAGTGCTTTGGCGGTGGTCGCCATCACTTCACCCAGATGGCAGGATCGTGTCCGATCCATCCCGATATCCTTGATGACCAGAACAGCAGGTTTCGGTGCTGCTTCGAGAGCCTCCCACAATGGCAAGAGACCTCGGGGAGCCTTTGCTTCTTCGGACGTGCTCTCAGCAGTACAAGTCACGGCATAACCAACCATTGGCCCCAGTTCGGGGTAGACGCAGCGGAGGTCATAACCTGCATAGCCCGATGTCTGGGGTCTGATCTGGAAGCGCTCGATCGCATTTGAAAGCGTCGGACTGTCGATCAACTGAAGCTGAGAAATAATGTTCGTTCGGTTTCCCTTCATAGTTCACCCACGTTGATGCTAGTAGAAATCGAGGATTCCCGGAATCAGAATTCTTGAGGGCGAAAGTCATCTTCCACTCTGTGGCCGGCTGTCACCCCAGCGAGTGAAACGAGCCTTGGAGTGCGCGTGCCTTGGTACCGCCTTTCTTTGTCTATGCCTCGACGGGAAGGCCCTCCTCCACAAAGAGAGGAGCAATCGATCTGTGTGGAAACGCAGTCGCAGAGCGGCTTGCCGGAGGTGAGGGAAGGAGTTTACCCCAGGAAACGGCTGTGAGTGGTTGAAAAACGGTTGCGAGGCGAATGCCTCGTATAGGATGTCCAACTGTTTGGGTGTAGAATCGGGACTCTGGAAGCCACCGGGTCGGGGGATTATCGAATGAAACTGCGGGGGTTCCCTCCCGCGCGTGACGGCAGCAATGAAGGGTTTACGCCAGATTTCTTCGATCCAGACTCCGAGCACTTTCAGAGTTCGCACAACTTGAAGGCGATGTTGAAGCGGGGCTACCTAAACAAGGTTTTGGAGTTTTAGAGATCAGATAGGATTCAGAGACACAGAAAGGAGAGTTTCACATGACAT
>JAUVSF010000566.1 GCA_030597245.1 Acidobacteriota bacterium | reverse complement strand
GTCCGAACTGTACAGGGGGCTCGGAAGTGTGGTCGTGGGTGGGTTGATTGTATCAACGGTATTCACCGTCTTTCTTGTTCCTGCACTTTTTAGTCTGGTACTTGATTTCCGGGCCGGCCTGGCCCGGTTAGGACGGCGACTGGCCGGTTCCAGGGAGAAAGCGGCGGTCGGGGACGGGTAATCGGTAATCGGTTATCGGGGATAGGCGTAAAGAGGGTTTGCCACTAAGGACACCAAGGGCACGAAGAATTCTTAGTGTTTTAGTGATTTGGTGGTTAGACCTGGTATCTTCCCTCGTGCTCGTAATCGAACAAACCCTTGGCGCCTTTGCGTGAAATGAGTTTTTCTCACGCCAAGACGAAACGATCGCGACGCGAAGGCGGCCGTTTCGAGCTTCGAGCTTCGGCCGAGGTCACGGGAATATCAATGCCTTGACTACTCCATCCCGATAATCTCCGACAAGATCGAAGGCTGCACCCGTTTCCTCGAGGTTGAATCGATGAGTGATCATGAAATTCACTTCATGTCCCTCTGAAATGAAGTCGATGGCGGCTTGAACGCAGTTATTCTGACGACGGACGTTTTGGAGAGTTAGTTCTTTCCTTCTCATTTCATTTATGGGGAACGAGATGCGCTCCTCGGCGGGAATACCGATGATCATTAGTTTTCCACCTGGCTTAAGAAGTTCCACGGCCTGGTCCAGAGCATCCTGTTGGCCACAGCACTCGAAAACCACGTCCAGCAGTTCAGGTTCACGCTCGATGATCTCGTCAACGATGTCTTTTTCAAGTGGATTGCCTGTCCAGTCGGCACCCTGGGCGCCTGCAACTTTCAGACGGCTGTTGATTTTGTCAGTCATATAGACGTGACGAGCTCCCGCAGCAACTGTCGGCAACATCACGCTCAGCCCAATGGGGCCGCAGCCCAGGATTCCCACCGACGCATTCTTCAGGGGAACGGATGTGGTGGCTGCATAAAGTCCAATGGAAAGGGGTTCAACAATCGCCGCTTCCTCGAACGAGATTGTCTCCGGGACACGAAAACAGCAATGCTCCGGCATCACAATGTACTCTGACAGGCAGCCTTCCGCCTGGCCAGGGCAGCCCAGGAAGCGTAGATTCAAGCAAGTGTTTTCTCTGCCGGCGCGGCACTGGACACAGCGACCGCAGCATATCGCCGGGTCCACGGCCACTCGGTCACCTTGCCGGACCCTGCTTACTTCCCGACCGACATCCACGACTGTTGCCGAAAACTCATGTCCGACTCTGTAAGGATAGCTGACGGCCTGGTCTCCAATGCGGCCTTCCTTGTAATAATGGATATCCGATCCGCAGACGCCCACCACTTCGGTCTTCAACAGGATGTCTTTTTCATCCCGAATCTTCGGCATCGGAACATCCGCGAGTTCCACTTGTCTCAAACCGGTCAATACAGCTGCTTTCAAGTTAACGATCTCCGAATGGGCGAAATTGCACTGTCGCTATGATACATCCCTGATCCTCCGAATCGAACTCGGTCGGAAGAGAGGATAGGTGTCGCCCATTCATTCAGGCGCAACAGTGGATCCCAAGCTTTCAAAGAATGTTTCAAGAGTCACTATAAGAGATTGTCCCGTCGCTCCGCTCCGGGCTCTGATCTCTGGAGTTTTGCCAGGGAAAGGCTCAGAATAGTCTCGATGATAATCTTGGAACACCGTTTCCTTCGATGCTCAGTCGTTTTGCTTCTCTTTCTGTCATTACTTAGCTGTGCCAGAGATCAAACAAAGAGTCCGAATATTGTCTTAATCATGGCGGATGATATGGGTTATTCCGACCTGGGTTGTTTCGGATCGGAAATCAGGACTCCTAATATCGATCGTCTAGCCGAGACGGGTCTAAGATTCACCCAGTTTTACAACGCTGCCCGCTGCTGTCCGACTCGCGCTTCTCTGCTAACAGGGTTGTATCCTCACCAAGCCGGCATGGGTGACATGGTCAACTCCCAAGGAAGGACCGGAGCTTACCAGGGTTTTCTTAATAAGAACTGTCTCACCCTGGCGGAAGTGCTCCGAACGGCGGGGTATCGCACGGCCATGTCCGGGAAGTGGCATGTGGGAGAAAAAAAGCCACACTGGCCTGTCAACCGGGGTTTCGAGAAGTACTTCGGACTGATATCAGGAGCGGCCAACTATTTCGATATTTCCAAAGGGAAAAACGATACGGCCGTACGCCGGATGGCAATTGACGACCAGGAATATACTCCTCCCAAAGAAGGGTTCTACATGACCACCGCAATCACCGACAACGCGGTGGATTTTCTTGACGACTTTGGATTGGGTGAAGATCCGTTTTTCCTTTACGTCGCCTATACGGCACCTCACTGGCCGCTTCATGCGCTACCCAATGATATTGAACAATATCTGGGTCAGTACACGACGGGGTGGGAAGAACTCCGCCGTTCGCGGTACGAGCGGATGGTTGACCTGGGTATCATTGACCCTTCCTGGAAACTCTCCCCTCTAGACCCGGAGGCCGTCCCCTGGGACAGCGTCGAAGACAAAGATCTTATGGATCGGAAGATGGCGGTATATGCCGCCCAGATCTACCGGCTCGATGCCGGGGTTGGGAAAATCATGGCGAGGATCCGAGATCTGTCTCTGGAAGAGAACACTCTCGTTCTGTTCCTCGCTGATAATGGCGCTTGTCACGAGGGCGGGTCCCTTGGATTTGACAACCGAAATAATGGGGTCCCGGTAGGTGGCGTCGATTCTTACATGAGCTACGGGCGTTCCTGGTCGAATGCCGGGAATACGCCTTTCAGAATGCACAAACATTGGACACATGAAGGTGGGATTGCCACGCCCCTGATTGCCTACTGGCCCCCTATGATCAAGAATCCCGGGAGTCTGTCCGATGAGATCGGCCACATTGTTGATGTCATGGCCACACTGGTAGACATCAGTGGTGCGGACTATCCGACGCATTACCAGGGTCAACCGATTCAGCCGATGGAAGGTAAAAGCTTGCTTCCCGTTCTTCAAGGCCACCAACGTGAACCCCATGAGTTTCTGTTCTGGGAGCATGAAGGCAGTGAAGCCGTTCGACATGGGAAATGGAAGTTGGTGTCAGCTTCCGGAGGTTCCTGGGAACTCTATGACATGGAGACAGATCGAACTGAACTCAATGATCTTGCGGACCAGCATCCGGAAATAAAGAGCCGACTGGTCGAAGCGTGGGAAGAGTGGGCGGACAAAGTGGGTGTTTTAAGAAGGTAACAATCAAGTCGGTTCTCTCTTCAGTTGCGTTCTCCAGACAGAGTAAGAGTTTTGCGATCCCCATCGAGATGTGTTTCGGAACCTCATGCCACTCAGCAGGATTCCGGGAAGCGAATCGGAGGCGCGACCGGCAGGACGCCCACAAACATGCGACGAAGCCATAAATTCAGCATTGTCAATGAATTACGTATTCCGATACTGGCGAAGAAGTGGACGCAGCAAGATTTTTCAAGAGGT
>JAUVSF010000085.1 GCA_030597245.1 Acidobacteriota bacterium | reverse complement strand
GGATCGAATCTGAATACGATATCCCGGACAACACTTTGACTAATTACTTCTGCCCGCGGTGTCATGCCGAACTGCGATCTCCTCGGCTGTGCCCGAAATGCGATGCGCCGACCATCCCCCTGCTCAACAAGAAGGGTGGCATCATCAAAATCTGTTCACGTCGTGGGTGCGAGGAACACATGTTTGATTTGACCTAGTGGGATAGCAAATCCATGCCGGCAAGGATCTGAAATGTCAGGAGAAGGATTCGAGATGCCTAAGCTCTCTTCTTTAGCCAGTTTGCAAGAACTGCGAAAGCGAATGATTGCCGGCAGGGTCGCAGACAAGCCGACCATCGTGGTTTGTGCTGGAACGGCCTGTCAGGCCAGTGAATCCAATCGCATAATCAGAAGCGTCAAGAGATACTTGCTTCTAAAGGACCTTGTCGAGGTCGTTGACCTCCGAGTCACCGGGTGCCACGGCTTCTGTGAGATGGGACCATTCATTCTCACCGAGCCACAGAGGGCCTTCTACACGAAGCTTCACCACTACCAGGTTCCGCGGATCATCGATGCAGTACTGGCTGATGAGTATATTGAGGAACTGCTGTACCAGGAACCAGGCAGTGGCAAGCGTTACTACGATTACAGTGAGATCCCATTCTTCAAGGAACAGCAGCGAACCTTGCTGAGCAAGAACCAGCAGGTTGATCCCATAAGGCTGTTTAACAATATTTCGAACGGAGGCTATCTTGCGCTGGAGAAGGTGCTGGCCAACCCAGATCCCGCTTGGATCATCGAGGAGATCAAACGTTCGCGGCTGAGGGGTCGGGGAGGGGCAGGCTTCTTGACCGGCCAGAAATGGGAGTTAGCGCGGAAGCAGGATGGGAGTTCCGGCAAGTTTGTAGTCTGCAACGCCGACGAGGGCGACCCCGGCGCCTATATGGACCGCTCAATCCTCGAGGGCAATCCCCACAGTATCATCGAAGGTATGATCCTTGGCGGAATCGCCATAGGGGCATCTGAGGGGTTTGTTTTTGTACGGCACGAATATCCGCTGGCCATCAAGAACACACTTATCGGGCTGAGGCTTGCCCGCGAGTACGGTTTGCTGGGAACGAACATCCTTGGCAGTGGGATCAACTTCGATATCAGTATCGTCAAGAGCGCCGGCGCCTTTGTGTGCGGGGAAGAGACCGCCCTGATCAAGACCATTGAGGGGTTCATAGGCGAACCGGAACAGCGCCCTCCATATCCGATCGAGAAAGGGATATTTGGTAGACCTACCTGCATCAACAATGTAGAAACCTGGGCAAACGTACCGATCATCATTCAGGACGGCGCGGAAAAGTTCTCCAAAATAGGCACTCCGACGAGTACTGGGACGAAGGTGTTCTCGCTGGTCGGCAAGATCAGAAACACGGGATTGGTCGAAGTGCCCATGGGCACGTCTATCAAGAAGATAGTCTATGACATTGGCGGTGGCCCTCAGGACGGCTGCAGCATAAAGGCTGTCCAGATTGGCGGTCCTTCGGGCGGATGCATTCCGTACTGGCGATTCGACCTGCCGATTGACTTTGACAGCCTCACCGATGCAGGAGCGATCATGGGATCAGGCGGCATGATTGTCATGGATGAAGAGACCTGCATGGTGGATGTCGCCAAATACTTCATGGGTTTCCTGAAGGATGAGTCTTGCGGCAAATGCTTCACGTGCCGCAAGGGCACTCAGAGAATGTATGAGATTCTCGATGACATAAGTCGGGGCGAAGCGACTCTGGACAAACTCGATCTCCTCAAGGAGTTGGCTCTGGCCGTCAAAGACACAACCATGTGTGGATTAGGGCAGTCGGCCCCTAACCCGGTTCTGAGCACTCTGCGCTATTTTCTTGACGAGTACCGGAGCCACATTGTTGACAAGCGATGTAATGCTTTCGTTTGCAAGGACCTGGTTGGAGCGCCGTGTCAATCGGCCTGCCCGGTGGGAACCGAGGTGTGGCGGTATGTCGCTCACATTGCGAAGGGTGAATACGAAGAAGCTTACTGCGCAATCCGTGAATCCAATCCATTTCCGTCGGTTTGCGCTCGTGTCTGTGACCACGAGTGTGAGCAGCGCTGCCGACTGGGTACTACGGGTCAAGATCCCCTGGCCATTCGTGCCTTGAAACGCTTTGTCACAGACAACGTTGATCCTGGCGTCTTCCAGCCGAAGAAAGCCAAGGTTCCAAATGGCAAGAAGGTGGCTGTGGTAGGAGCTGGGCCGGCCGGACTCACAGCGGCTCATTGTTTGTCTCTTGAGGGCTATGCAGTAACGGTGTTCGATGCAAATAGCGAGCCGGGAGGGATGCTGACATTAGGGATCCCATCCTTTCGACTGCCGCGTGACGTTTTGCGAAAAGAAATCGCTGCGCTGCTCGACGAGAACATCACTCTGAAGATGAACACCGTACTGGGCAGAGATATCTCCATTGATCAGCTGTTTGACAACGGTTTTCATGCGGTTTTCCTGGCACTCGGTTCACTGAAAAGCCGGCGACTGAACGTGGATGGCGAGGATACCGAAGGCGTCTATTCTTCGATGGATTTTCTCAGACAGTTCAATACAAATGGAAGATCATTGGCTAAGGGGCATGTCGGCGTAATCGGCGGAGGGAATTCTGCTGTAGATGCGGCAAGAATAGCTCTACGTCAGAAGGACGTTGAAAAGGTCACGATTCTGTACAGGCGCACCCGCCAGGAGATGCCGGCTTTCGCGGAGGAGATCGATGCGGCCGTTGCGGAAGGAGTGACACTGGAAACACTTCTCTCGCCTGTCCAAGTTCACTCGAACACTGTTGGTGTAACTGGCGTTGAGTCCATAAGGAATGAATTGGGCGATCGAGATGACAGTGGCCGCCGCCGCCCGGTGCCGGTGCCCGGAACAGAGCATACCATTAAGCTGGATACTCTCATCGTTGCTGTTGGTGAGAAACCAGATACCAGCAATCTCTTTGGCAACGGGGCGTCCGGAGTAGAGACTGCAGAGTGGGGAGCGTTGAAGATCGATACACACACTCTGGCTACAGGGCGCCCAGGTGTGTTCGCGGGCGGGGATGTAGTCACAGGGCCCAACACTGTCGTGGACGCTATTGCGGCAGGAAAGAAGGTGGCCGTGATGATAGACCGCTACCTGAGAGGCGAGGTCTTGCGGCAACCGGCCAGAAGTTCTCGGCCGACAGTTTTCGTGGAACCTGCTGCCAGGGATCAGCTTGTCAGCTCGAATTCACGGACCAAGGTGCCGCATGTCGCGGTTTCCGATCGCACTCGCAGCTTTGTTGAAGTAGAGAAAGCGTTGAGCGCTGAAGCCGCCAGGGCGGAGGCTGCTAATTGCCTGCGCTGCGATCTCGAGTTCACCAAACCAGATTCGAAAGCAGCCCTTCTGAAACACTCGAGCGGAGGTCAGGCATGATTACACTATCCATCAACGGGCTCCCACTGACCGTGGAGAAGGGGACTACCCTGCTGGAGGCCGCTCAATTCCTTGGCTTCCCGATCCCGACCCTGTGTCATATGGAGGGGCTCACTCCGTACGGAGCCTGCAGGCTCTGCGTGGTGGAGATTGGAGCGAAACCCGCCTTAAAGCTGGTCACCTCTTGTACCTATCCTGCTGAAGAAGGACTCAAGGTTAGAACCGCGACAACCCGTGTCGTGAGGGCGCGCAAAATGGTGCTGGAACTCTTATTGGCATCGTGCCCTCAATCCAAGACTATTCAAGACCTGGCTTCATCGCACCAAGTCCGGCAGCAGCGTTTCAGACAGGAATACGAGGACTGTATCCTGTGTGGACGTTGTGTTCGCATGTGCGAAGAACAAATGATGGCCAAGGCTATTGGATTCCGTGGGCGGGGCGGAAGTCGCAGTATCGGAACACCCTTTGACATCGCATCCGAGACCTGTCGTCGGTGCGGGGGATGTATCTACGTCTGTCCGGTTTGTGAACTTCGCTGTACCTACAACGAACCCGAGAAAGCTATTTGTGGGGGGTGCGCCAATTTGAGCCCACCCTGCATCGACCAAGGGCAGTTCGATGACATGATGTGCTACATGGATCCCTGTGTTGCCTGCGAAATCAAGGAAAAAACGAACGTGAAGGAGTTAATCCCATGCAACTCTCCAGAGTGAATACGTCAGCCGCTACCCTCACCAAGAATAGAACCGATGGGTCAGTCTCTCCCGTGTCGGGTATGTGCGTCACCTGCGTGGATGGCTGCATCGGGATGTGCGAGATAGGCAAGTCAGCGTTTCGTGGCCATGAGGTGATCTACCCGCAGCCATTTGGTGTCATCACCTGCGCTAGTGAGAAGGTCTACCCAGTAGATTACTCACATTTCAGCATCATGGGCACGGCCGTCGGCGCCCATGGGATTGAGGCCGACAGTGACAAAGCCATCTTCCCAAATGTCAATCTGGAAGTAGCGTTCGGTCACGACCAGGGAATCAAGTTCCGCTATCCCTGGATCATTCCGGGTATTGGCTCAACCGATATTGCCAAGAACAACTGGGAGGGACTTGCCATCGGTTCCGCGCTGGCCGGTACCGGATTAACTATTGGTGAGAACGTCGTCGGCATGGATCCCCAGTCAGTCATAACTGACGGTGAGATCATAGACACCATTGATCTTAAGCGTCGTGTGAAGCTTTACTTGGATCATCAGCGCGACGGCTATGGAGCCATCATTGTGCAGGCCAACGTGGAGGATACCCGCTTGGGAGTGCAGGAGTATGCCATCCGCGAACTCGGGGTGGAGTGCGTGGAGCTCAAGTGGGGACAGGGAGCTAAGAATATTGGTGGCGAGGTCAAAATTAACAATCTCGAGAAAGCCCAGCTTCTCTACAAGCGGGGCTATGTAGTCCTTCCCAACCCTACCGATCCCAACGTTATCAAGGCTTTTGAGCGTGGGGCGTTCAAGGAGTTCGAGCGTCATTCCCGGGTTGGTATGGTAAGCGAAGATTCGTTTGCCGAACGGGTTGAGGAGCTACGCAAGGCAGGCGCCAGATACATCTTCCTTATGACCGGTGCGTACCGTCCAGCAGACCTGGCACGGGCTGTTAAGTACGCGTCCAAGTACAAATTGGATCTGTTAACCGTTGACGGTGCAGGTGGCGGAACTGGGATGAGCCCCTGGCGAATGATGAATGAGTGGGGCATTCCTCCAGTGGAACTGCATGCCATGCTCCATAACTACTGCAGAACGCTTGCGGACCGGGGTGAACATTTACCTGCAGTGTGTGTTGCCGGCGGATTCACCTTCGAGGACCAGATCTTCAAGGGACTTGCCATGGGTGCTCCATTTGTCAAGCTCGTTGGCATGGCCAGAAGCCCGATTGCTGCTGCAATGGTTGGCAAGACCATCGGCAAGACCATCGAAAATGGGGATATCCCGGTCTATGTCGAGCGCTTCGGGAAGACTAAGGAGGAAATCTTTGTCACAGCCGAAGGACTGCGCAAGGAGTTGGGTGATCGGGAGTTCGAGAAGGTGCCTACGGGTGCGATCGGCCTCTACACCTACTATGAACGCCTGGCTCAAGGATTGCGCCAACTCATGGCAGGCAGCCGAAAATTCTCTCTAGACTACATTTCCCGTGACGACATCACAGCCCTGACTCACGAGGCGGCCGAGAGGAGTGGCATTCAGTACGTGATGGATACGGATCGAGAGGCGGCTGAGGAAATTCTGGCCGGCTGAGAGAAATGCGCGGTAGGTACCTCGATAATCTGCAAAGAACAGCTCGCACCCACGCCGGCAGCGTGACAGGCCGGGCCGTCGGCTGCATGCGCGAGTCAGACTGCGGTATCCTTCCAACTCCACCACTTCAGAAGCTCCGGGTCCGGTGCTTCATTCGTCGCCGCATACACCGCACATCGAAAAACATACAGAACGCATCGGTCAATCTTCTGGCCACGAAGAGCACACAAGTCGAAGTACATCTTCTCAGGATCTTCTCCGCGAAGGTCTGCAGGTTCGCGAAAACCGAGGTCTCGAAGATCCGCAGCCATACTCGGACCGATGCCCGGCAACGCTTGAAGTGCCTTGTTAGGCATGTTCTGCACCTGATTGAGCATTCCACGTGTCCCGGGTCATTTCAACAATCTGGACAGGCTCGATCCCAGTAAACTCAATATCCCTCACCATACTCATACCTCGCCACATCACCGCATGTCCCTTGCTGAAACTGACACGCTTTACTCTCTTTTGCCAAAGTGCGATTTCTGTGTCGGTGGCTTCTCGTAAATCACCAACTACCCCATGCAATCGAACGGCTGGCGGACTTGTAAACCTCCCCCCTACCAAAGACTTAAGCCAAAACCATCTGCTACTGTTTACTGCTAGAACACAAATTTGCTTATTACTCCCCAAATTACGCGGAAGATGTCGTGTGAATTCTTCAAAATAAAATCCATGACCTGGTTTACCAAGAATCAATGAGCCGATTGGAGTCACATGAGGCGCACCATTCTCAGTTACGGTTGCTATCGCAAAATGAAGAGAAGATTTGAACGATTTCCTGAAAAGACTTTTTACTTCTTTCCAGTTTGTAATTAAATCCATGCTCCAATTCTCTCTGTGCTTGTTCTTCAAGATGCCTAATCGTCCTGCCGCTCAGCTGCGACCGAAGGCCCCCTGCTCGAGTGGCTTGTTAGGTTCCCACAATCTCGTTCAATCCCTCAAGTACAGCTGCCAGCGCTTCAGGGGAAGCAAACCCAAGCTTCCGTCCAATCCGCTCCACGGACAAAGTACGAATCTGTCCGATTTTCACCCACGAGCGCTTAGGAAGCTTCGCGGATTCGAGCTCAAGCGTCAGCGGAAACCGCGCTCGCTGCGGCTGACTCGTAATGGCCAACGCAAGTACCGTTCCCGACCGGGCGTTAAACACATCCTGGCTAATGATCAGGACCGGACGACGTCCTGCTTGTTCGCGTCCTCGTGTGGGCGATAGATCCGCCCAGCGGATGTCTCCCCTCAGTATTCGGGCCACTCGTTCAGTTCCCCTGCCATTCCCTCTTCTGCCAGCGCCTGTTCGTAAGCAGGATCGAGCTTTGCGCATTCCTGTGCGAGGCGGGTGCGATCAAGACGCGCCAGCTTCTCTTCGACCGCATCCTGAATTGCTCGACTTCGGCTCGGGAACACCCTCGAACGAACCAGCCTGTCAAGTCTCGCCAGCAGGGATTCATCCAAACTTATTGCAATTTTGGAGACACTCATTGGATTACCTCTGGTATGACTATACGTCATACCTCGACGAAGGGCAACTGGTTCGTGAGCCTAACGGCTAGCGCGGCTTGTGCGCCAGCACAAGGCGTGACTGACGCGTTTGGCTGGTGGAAGCTCCCGTTATACGATCCTCAAGGGTTTGGCCCCGCCGACAACTGGGCACCATGCCAGACCGCCACAATCCACACCGTCCTCCCGCTTACTCGATAGAAGAACCGATATGGCCTGACGATAATTTCGCGATGCGGCAGATCAGGAAACTCCGGTATCGACCGACCCGAGTCGGGAAACTTTTCGAGTCGACGAAGCACCTTTTCAGCCTTTTCCCGAAATCGACTGGCAGCCGTTGGGCTGTCTCGGCGAATATACTCTAATCCCTCGAGAAACTGAGTGCGGGCAGACGACGTGAATCTCACATTCACGAATCGCCGCCCTCTAGAAGGGCGTCCGCCTCTTTGAGCACGCTCGCCAGAGTATGCCCCTCACCTGCCGCAATGTCCTTTTCTCCGACGGCCAGGAGCCTTAACAGCTCCCGGTCGTGCTCAGACTTTTCATAGGCGTCGATACTTTGGATTACGGCGATGGCCCTTCCGCGCTGGGTGACGACGAGTCGACCAACAGAGTGTTGAAGTTTCTTGAAGACCGCTGCCGCATCTTGCCGCAGATCAGTCACCGGAATGATATCTGGGATCTTCATTTGTACGTACCTCCAACGGTACGTGTAATGATACATTCTATTGAACGGTCAGGCAACCATCAATTCGGACAGCATTCTCGAGCTCAGCGGACCGGCCCGCCTGCAGCCTGGTCTCGGGTCCGCTGGAGCGAGGTGTTAGGCCTGTCACCTTTTGAGGAGGGTCTCGAGATCATCGCGCGAGATCTTCGTGTCTCGGAGAATCTTGGACAGAAGCCCTGGGCCGATGGTTTCACCGGTGTGCCCTGGAATTGTGGTCGCCCGGCCATCTGAATGCCGAAGGAAATGGTGACTACCCTTGATCCGGGTGACCTCGAAACCGGCACGTTTGAGCGCTGAGACGAGGTCTTTACCCTTGACTCGAAGTCGAGGGGTCATGACGCGACGCGAACCCTCTGTACGCCGATAAACTCGAGCGGTTCAGCAGGCAGGCCCTGCTCCTCGAGGCACAGCGCGATCACTTCTCGCACTCGGTCCATGAGCTCGTCGAGGGATCGCGCTTGAGTATGGCAACCATGGAGCACGGGTACGGAGGCGACGTAATAGCCTTCCGAATCCCGTTCAACGACGACATCAAAGTCGGTAGTCATGTCGCTATGTTATCCCAAAGTGTGTCAAGTTGCCTAACGGTTACTCGGGAAGGGCCGCCCCAAGCCCCAAGCCCCGTTTCAAGTTCGAACTTCGAACTTCGAACTTCGAACTTTCCCAACCCCCAGCTAGAACAGTTTAGGCAAATACTCAGGAACGTCATCAAACGGCTCGACCTCTTGAGCCGCAACCTGGTAAATCTGCGCGTGACTGGCGAGGGCCCCGCGGCCAAGTTCTTCGTACGGCCGGTTGCAGATATCGAGGAAGCCTATGTTGTAATTCTCTCCATCGAACCTACCCAAAGCGGACTCATCGTACATCGTGAACCAATGGGCGCCGACACAGTTGGGATTTGCCGCTGCATCTTCAATATAGCGGCGATATGCTTTTGCTCGATCCTCCTGCGTCTTCAGGTGTCCTAGTCCGGAGGACGGAAGCCCCACGTCAAGGGCTCCGAAATGCCATTCACCGATAATGGTCGGCATGCCCAGTTGTTCCTGAATCCCCTCAGTGACATCCGGGGGAACGGTATCCCTGTAACAATTGATGCTGTAAACGTCGAAGAATCTCATTCCACGGACGGCCCAGGCCGGGGGAAGACCTGCCCAGCGCATTCCCAGATTCAGATGGTTGGGGTCAACCGCTTTGCACGCCTGTGAGAGGATCTCGAAATATCTTTCCACCATCAAAACGCTGAACTCTTCCAGATCCACGAGGGCGGATTCAGGAAGGATCGTATTCCAAGGTCCCGAGCGAACCTGGTCGAAGGTAGTCTGGATTCCCCAGGCACTGGATAAGGCGGCATTCTCTACGTATTTCTCCTGCAGAAACCGACCCAGTTCTTTCCTCGTCTCACTGGAAGGCGAATTAAACAGCATTCCCGCTGCCGGTAATTCTGAGGAAAAGCCCCAGGTGGGCTCGTTCATGAGGAAGTACCCGATAAAGGCAGGGTCATCAACCGTATCACTCAACTGACCGGCGTACTCGGCCGCTTCCTTTTCAAACTCTGGGTGAAAGATGTCAGGAAAGTCCCGGTAGACGTTGACACTACGTTCTGCTCTGAAGCTCATTGGTCTCACGTAGGGGAACTGAGCTTCCTTGGCATACTCCCATTCCGACCAGTTCCCGACGGTGTTGAATCCCAGTCGTTTCATTTCAGCCAGGCCGACCTGAGCCCATTTATCGCGCCAGCCGTCTGAGCCAAAGGCACGGATGAAATTGGCGGCCAGGTAATTAATTGTCTTCCCACGTCGAGAATCGGGGTTCGTCGGAATCACATCTTTGAACTCGGGGTCTCCCTCGGGCAGCCATGCAAGCGCAGTCTCCAATCCGTCATATCTCGCATAAGTGTCTACCCGGTAGCAGTCGAGTCCCACCGACCAGAAAGCGTAACCCTCCGGATCTACAAGCCACCACCGCTCGCCGTCATGATGTTTTCCAAAGAAGCCACTGCCCTTGTTGATGCGCTTCTCCTTCCAACCACCCCAGCGGGTGAAGCCGGCCGGCCAGGCCTGGTCCGGGGCTCTCTCCAGCTGAGATCGAATCCGACCGACAACCTCGTCAATGCTCTTGCTTTTTGCCGGCCAGTCATGAAGGTTGCTCTGACCCAACTCGTCGAGCAGAGGGCCCTTGGTAAGCACGGGTTCGCTAATCTTCTCGACCTCTTGATCTGTCACGCCGAATGGAGTCATGCACCATCGTGCTGTTTCAGGGCTCTTACGAAAGACCTTCAGGGTCATCCGATCGATCTTTGCCAGATCGACACGATCTCCGCTGCAACGAGGTTTGAGAAAGGCGCCCTCCCGCTCAATACCCCAGCGGTTCTGATCGACCAGGTCGAGCGGAAAGCGGACTCGCAATGAGCACTGGTTCAGACCGGAGAACCGGAAATTGAAGGTCCGGCCGTCGCCGGCTTCGTGAAGCGCCAGCATAAAGACGATCATATGATTGCCATCCAGGAGCATGTCCGAGGTGAGGTATTTGGCTCCGGCCAGTGTTCCCTTTGGGATGCTGTATGTCAGCCCGTCGCCAACGTTTTCGGCTTCATACCAGGTAGCACCCGGGATCGGCGTACCGGCATCCTCCTTCCTGATGCCGCCTAAGACCCCGTCTGGAGTCAGGTTCCCCCCTTCTTCTCGAGGTGCACAGCTACTCGAAAGTATGACTGAGGATCCTGATAACACGGTGACACAGATGAAGTCCCGACGATTCATACCCGATTCGCGTTTGTCTTGAGCCATTGTCGCCTCCTCACATTTCTACAGATTACCCCTCCAGATCTCACCTACAGATCGCAGCAGCCAGTTTGAGAGAAAAACAGAGCGGTGTAAAGAGGTTAAGGGCTGGGAACTTGGACTTACCACCAAGCACACCAAGAAAACGTCACCCCGAAAAAACAGCATTTTACCGGCATCCGGCATCCGGCATCCGGCATCCGGCATCCGGCATCCGGCATCCGGCATCCCACTTCGAACCTCGCACTTCGCACTTCGCACTTCCACTCGGGTTCTGTTCGCCTGTATTGACAAGGGTCTCGGATGGTTCCATGCTACGAAATGGGTATTTGCGATTTTGGGCGTTCCTGCCGAACCGCGAGGGATTCTATATCCAGGAGCGCAACGGTTGAGAAGCGCGTAATCCGCGCAAGCCGAATGCTTGGAGGTTTAAAATGAAGCTTTTCAGTGAGGTGCCGTCTGTGCCAAACACATCCGCGCTTACATCGCGAATCGCTCTTGGGATTCTTATCACCCTGATTGCAATGCCCTTGCCTGTAGCGAAAGACAAGCTTAAGCCTGAGCAACTGATCGCGTTGCATCTGGACTCCATTGGATCAAAGGAGGTTCGAGACAGCGTGGAGACCCTTATGGCTGCTGGTGAGGCAGCCGCGATCCCGCGCCGAGGCGGCTCGGGACGGGTCGATGGAATGGGACGGGTGATCTCTTCTGCTGAATCCGGGCAGTTCGTGATCGCAATGGATTTCGAGCAGTCTTCTTATCCGCATGAACGGATAGGATTTGATGGTAAAGAAGCCTTTGTGGCTCAGACAAGGCCGGGAGTACGGTCGCCGCTCGGGCAGATTCTTCATCCGCAGGACCGCCCAATCACGGAGGGCCTTCTCGGAGGTGTGCTGAGTACTCATTGGGCTCTTCTCCATGTTGAGGAACTCAATCCCAAACTGAAGTACAAGGGACTGAAGAAGGTTGACGATGAGAAATGTCACGTTCTTGAATACAAGCCGCGCAAGTCTTCAGATTTCAAGATTCGCCTCTTTTTCGAGCAAGAAACATTCCGTCACTTACGGACAGAGTACAAAATGATGCTCTCGGCCGGTATGGTCCGCCTTGGCCCCGGCAGCTCGCCCGGCCAGGAGAAGAGAATAACGCTGGTTGAGTTGTTTTCTGAGTTTGGCGACGAGGGAGGGCTAACCCTGCCTCACAGCTACAAGATCGAGCTCACGATGGAACAGAACACCACTCTCGTAATCGATTGGGTGATGAGCTTTCAGGAGTTTCAATTTAACCAGCCAGTCGATTCCTCGGTGTTCGCAATTCCACAGTAAAGGAAACGGATTCACGATTCAGAGTAATTGCAGCATAGACTTCACACGTCTTGACACCTAAACCGATCAGTTTGATTTGTTGCCAGTTGTGGTTCCTTTGGGATTCGAGGGCCGATTTCCGTACCCGTGATGAAGCCAAAAACGGTTGTGGGCAGGACAGTGTCCGAACACGAGGAGTCCAATGATGATTCGTATCGTGAGACGGAGAAGAGCGACGCAGCATATGGACTAAACATCACTTTGGGATCTACCATTAAAGACTCGATCACTTGCCGTAAAGGCCATGAGATGGGGATTCTCAAGCAAGATGCACAATCGCAGGATTCCCGAGGAGAATGGTGAGAACAATGAAAATCAGTAGACTGATCCTGGGATTCGTTGCTATATCAGTTCTTCTGGCGACGTCTGTTGTCGTGTTGACGAACCGGCTGGGAGATGCCCTCAGAAGCATTGAACAGGCTCAAGAGCGACGACACGCTTCTTACCAATTGGCAGATGAGTTGCGCCGATCTTCTGACGACCTGACGCGATTTGCCCGGACCTTTGTAGTTACGGGAGATGAGCGATACGAACGCTACTTCCGACAGGTTCTCAGCATCAGAAACGGAGTCGTTCCACGTCCGGAGGCGTATGGAGGTGTTTACTGGGATTCGGTAGCAGCTGGTGAGATCTCTGAACCCGTGCGGGGTCCGGGTGAAAACAGTTCCCTCGAGCAGAGAATGTCTGCTGTCGGTTTTACCGAAGCAGAGTTTGATTTGCTGACAGAGGCTCAAAGTAGGTCGGATGATCTGGTTGGCCTTGAAAACGAGGCGATGAATGCCGTCAAAGGGCTGTTTGATGACGGAACCGGGAATTTCACAATCCAGGGTGAACCTGACAGGGACAGGGCTGTTGCTTTGTTACACGGCAGTCAATATCACTCCTCCAAAGCGCACATCATGCAGCCCATTGGGCAGTTTCTTCAGATGGTCGACGAGCGAACTTCTTTCGAACTCATGGACCTTAACAGGAACGCCTGGAAACTTTTCTTGAGTTTGTTTG